>JAUYOL010000029.1 GCA_030695905.1 Candidatus Omnitrophota bacterium
AGCTCTTAGCGGTTGCTTTGCCCTTCTTAGCAAGAGTTGCAAGGATAGATGCTGTCAAAGTAGTCTTACCATGGTCGATATGACCTATTGTACCTACGTTAACGTGCGGCTTACTCCTTACAAATTGTTCCTTTGCCATAACTCCCTCCCCCCTTTAATTCTAAAAAACTTTTTTGGAGCCCACGATCAGAGTTGAACTGATGACCTCATCCTTACCAAGGATGCGCTCTACCGACTGAGCTACATGGGCACCGTCTTTAAAGCACATCTTGTATCTGGTAGTGCTCCTAATGAATACAAAAACTCTCCTACCTCGAGTTATTTGTAAAACTCTCTATGTCTCTATCTTAAGCTAACTGTTTATTTATTAAAAACGAGGTGCTTATTATAACAAAAGAGGGGTTTTTGTCAAGGAAAATTTTAAAAATATTTCTCCATGGCATAATCACGCCAATTTTTCTCAAACTCTCCTTCGGAGATGAGGAATTCGTCATCTATGGCATTTGCTATGTGCTGCTTGCCAGCCAGTCTTTTTAACACGCCCTGCAGCCCCTGCATGCCCCAGTTGTTCACTATAAAATCAACAAGTGTATACGAAAGTATATAACACAACGCCTTGTCTGCGGTTATCTCGTCCGTCTTAAAACTTCCATCCAAAAACTTAAAAGAGATCTCCGGGACTTTTTTAATTTCAACCGTGATTTTCCTAACATCAGTTTTTTCTTTTTTAAACTCTTCCCATACCGCTATGCCCTCACTAAGCCATGTGGGACAATTGTTCTTCGTCTTAGCTGAAACTATCGCGTGCGTATATTCATGGTATATATACGTCGCGAATTTTTCTCTATCGAGATAATTCTGCGGAGCCGGCATCTTTATGCTGCCGTCATAAAATGCCTTTACAAAATACGGCGTCTTGAAAGTGTTCACAAAATCCTCTTTCGAATAAAAGAATATCTTAGTTTTAGCTTCGGGAAAATAACCCAGGTCCTTGCCGATATCGACATAGGCTTTTTCAAGCGTCCTTGCCGCCAACTCCTTATCTATAGGCAGGTCTTTCGTATATCTTATTTCAAAGTGCGTGATCTCCGACTCTTTCTCCCTTGCTGCCAGCGCCATCTCTTTTCCGATCTTCCCCATTTTTTCCGATAAGGCAACATTGTTTGGGTTAAGAGACATAGCCATATGCCAGTAATAACGCGCTTTCTTTAATTCCGCGCGTTTATAATACATATCGCCCAGCATCTCAAATGTCCGGGCTTCCTTATATATTGTAGAAGACTCCTTAAAACAAAGGATAGCGATATCTTCCCTTCCGGATCTAAATTCGTCGACTCCGTCATTATATAACATGACTCCCAGATTACGGCTCACTGCGGGCGATTCTGATGCGTATTGTATGGCTTTAGCGTAGTTATTCTTAGCCTCGGCCAATGCCCCTTTTCCCGCTTCATGCAGCGCTTTTTCAGAATAGGCAAATGATAGATTCTGCATAGTGCTGGAATTCGGCGTCACGTTATATGCTTTTTCCAGATACATAATAGCTTCGTCGTGCTTATCTTCTTTGGCAAGGACACCTGAATACATCGAATATGCCCATACGAGGCTGGATTTTATGGCGTCGTTCCCGGGAGAGGATTTATACGCTCTTTCAAAATATGTGATGGCTTGGACATGCCTGCCCTTATCCAGAAGCTCTTCGCCTTTTCTTACATATTCGAAAGAGCCCGTCAGCTTCCGCGGGAAGAGATTAAAAACAAATATCGACAGAATTATTGAAATTATGACAACGAGGAATATCAGTATCGTGAGTTTTGACCCGGATGCCTTCATGAAACGGGCACTTGAACTAAATCTTGGGCTGTGCCGAAATTTTTGACTTCGAGCTTAGGGTCTATCTTCTTCAATAAGCCTTTCAGGACCTGTCCGGGCCCTATCTCGAGAAAAGTATTGATGCCGGAACTTGCGACCAATTTTATCGATTCTTCCCAAAGGGTCTTCGAGTTGACCTGCTTTATCAAATTATCCTTTATCTTAGCAGGATCCGTCTGGGGTTGGGCGTCTACATTACTTACAAAATTTAACTTTGGCGCGGAAAATTGCGCTTTATCTATATAGTCTTTTAATTTGTCACGCGCGCCCGTCATCAAAGACGAGTGAAAAGGGCCGCTCACGTCCAGCATGATTACTCTCTTCGCGCCCTTATCTTTAGCAAGGCTTGCCAGTAGCTCTACATTGTTGGCCTTTCCGGAAATTACTACCTGGCCCGGACAATTAAGATTGGCGATTTCACAGCCTAATCCTTTGCATAATTCTTCGACGGCCTTCACTTCCATGCCGAGCACGCATGCCATCTTGCCCGGATTCTTCTTCGACGCGTCTTCCATGAACTCCCCGCGTTTCCTTACCAGGACGAGCGCGTCTTCAAATGTCATACAGCCTGCCGCAACCAGCGAAGTATATTCTCCGAGGCTTAAGCCAAGACTAAATTTTGGGGTATACTGACTAAAAAAAGATGATGACTCGTAAGCGCGCAATGCGGCGATGCTCGTTGTAAGTATAGCCGGTTGGCTATTGGATGTTGTTGAAAGCTCCTCTTGAGGGCCTTCGAAACATAATTTCTTAATATCGACTTTTAGGATTGAGTTAGCTTTTTCGAATACTTCTTTTGCGGCGGGAAAATTATCGTATAAATCCTTACCCATCCCGACAGATTGCGCGCCCTGGCCCGGAAAGATATAGGCTACTTCGACCATTCTATTACCATCGCTCCCCACGTTAAGCCGCCGCCGAAAGCATCGAGAACTATCTTATCGCCCTTCTTTATAAGGCCTTTCTTTTCCGCTTCGGCCAACGCAACGGCACTCGAGGCCGCCGACATGTTGCCGTATCTTTCCAAGTTCAGGTATATCTGATTGCTCTTAAGTCCCATCCTCTTTGCCGCGGCGTTTAATATCCTGGCATTAGCCTGATGCGGTATTACAAGTTTTATGTCTTCGGCTTTTAGGCCAAGCGGAGTTGTCGCGCCAAGCGCCGCGTCGGCCATTATCTTTACCGCGTGCTTAAATAGCTCTGAACCGTTCATCTTTATGAAGTGTAAGCCTCCTTCTACCGTCTCTTTGGTCGCGGGGATCTTCGATCCGCCGGCAGGAAGCTTTATCAGGTCGCCTTCATTGCCGTTTGCACCCAGCGATATCGATAGTATGCCGCCTTCTTCTACCGGGCCCAAAACAGCCGCGCCGGCGCCATCACCAAACAATACACATGTAGAGCGATCGCTCCAGTCCGTAATAGCCGATAATTTTTCGGCGGCTATGACCAGCGCGTGCTTATATGTCCCAAGGCTTATGAATTGGCTGGCTATCGCCAGGCCATATATAAAGCCGGAACACGCCACGCTTACATCGAATGCCGGCACTTGTCTCGCGCCAAGTTTTGACTGCACCACACAAGCTGTAGCCGGAAAGAACATATCCGGAGTTATAGTAGCGACTATGATAAGATCTATGTCTTCGATCTTAAGTTTTGCGTCTTCGAGCGCCACTTTCGCGGCTTTCACCGCCATGTCGCTTGTCGCCTCATCGGCGCTGGCGATGCGCCGCTCTTTTATGCCTGTGCGCGTAAATATCCACTCGTCGGTCGTATCGACCATCTTCTCGAGTTCTTTATTGGTAAGCACCCTATCCGGAACATACATCCCAAGCCCGATTATACCCGCTTTTTTCTTTTCACACATATTTATTAATAGCTCTCCAATTCTTCCAGTATGTGCTTATTCACATCCTGCTTCACAAATTCCGCCGCCGTTCTTATGGCGTTCTTTATCGCCTTGGATGAGGAGGAGCCGTGGCTTATTATACAACGGCCGTCAACACCCAACAGCGGCGCGCCGCCTCTCTCCGAATAATCCATCTTCTTCTTTAATTCGGCAAATGCCGAATGGGACAATACAGCGCCTATAGTGGCCAGAAAATCCGCTTTTATCTCCTGCTTCAACGACGTCATTATAGTTTCCGCTATGCTCTCCGAGATCTTCAAAATTACGTTACCGACGAACCCGTCGCAAAGTATGATGTCGACTGTTCCCGCGTAAACATCGCGCCCTTCGATGTTGCCCGAAAAATTGAGCTTGGATTCGCTTAGGAGAGTGTGCGATTCTTTTATGAATTCCGTCCCCTTAGACTCTTCTTCCCCGACATTAAGCAATCCGACCGTAGGATTTGTTTTGCCCAAAATATATCGCGAAAAAGCGTCCGCCATTATGCCGTATTGAAGCATATGAATAGGCTTAGCCGCTATATTCGCCCCCACGTCTATTATGACCGATGTACCTTTAAGCGTCGGTATTATGATAGCTATACCGGGACGCTCTATCCCCGGCAATAAACGCAAAGATAGCGTTGCCGCGCAGACAACGGCGCCTGTGTTTCCGGCGCTGACGAACGCGTCACCCTGATCTTTTTTGAGCATATCCAGGCCTACAACTATCGAAGAATCCCGTTTGCGCCTTACAGAAAGCGCGGCCGGATCATGCATATCTATAACTTCCGAGGCATGTTTTATTATAAGCTTATCTGAAGAAAAACCGTGCTTGGTTATCTCGGCCTTTATACGCGATTCGTCTCCGACCAATATAACTTCGTTGCCATATTCCTGTATGGCATGTATCGCGCCTTCAACCTCAACCATGGGAGCATTGTCGCTGCCCATCGCATCAAGTACAATCTTCATGCGTAAACTCCTTCTTTACTACTTCTTTTTTTCTTCTTTCGTCTCAATGATAACTACGGGCCTGCCCTTGTAGTATCCGCAGTGCAAACATACTTTGTGCGGAGGCGTCGGTTTTTTGCACTGAGAACAGATAGATAGATTCGCCGCGAATAGCTTGCTATTCATCGACCTCCTCTTATCGCGTCTGGACTTGGAATGTTTCCTTTTAGGTAATGCCATTTAATCCTCCTATTTACTTATTATCTCGTACGTGTCTCTTGCTATCAAGAGCTCTTCATTGGTCGGTATCGTCAATATCCTGGTCCTCTTCCCGACCACATCTTTTAAATCTTTTTTGACGCGGCTTACTATCCAGGGATTATGCTCGCCTATCCCGGCAGTGAATACTATCGCGTCCAAACCCTTCATCGCCGCCTGGTACGCGCCGATATATTTTTCTATCCTGTAAATGAACATCTCGAGGGCCAGCTTCGCGCGTCCGGCTTTCCGATCTTGCCCTTTCGAAACTTTTAATAAATCCCTCATGTCGTTGCTCTCGCCGGAAATTCCCAATAGCCCGCTCTCTTTATTCAAAATATCGCTTATCTGATCGGGTGTTAAACTCTCTTTCTTCATCAGATAAAATACAACGGCCGGATCGAGGTCTCCCGAGCGCGTTCCCATTAAAAGGCCTTCCAGAGGCGTGAAGCCCATGGATGTATCTACGGACTTACCCTTATCCACCGCTGTCATGCTGCAGCCGTTACCCAGATGACATGTAATAATTTTGAGGCTGTTTAAAGGCTTTTTAATCTGCTTTGCGGCATCCAGCGCCACATATCTGTGGCTCGTCCCATGAAATCCGTATTTTCTGATACCGTATCTTTCGTAATATTTATATGGAAGGCCGTATAAAAACGCCTTATCCGGCATCGTCTGATGAAACGATGTATCAAATACGGCTACCTGGGGTATCCCTTTTAATATATCCAGACACGCTCTTATCCCTAAAAGCGACGGAGGATTATGAAGAGGCGCAAGCTCGCTATATTTTTCTATAGACGCGATAACTTTGTCGGTAATAAGCGTCGAGCTCTTAAACTCTTCGCCGCCATGGACAACGCGGTGTCCGACGCCGGCAATCTGGTTCGTAGAAGATATCGCTCCCGTGTCTTTGTCCGTCAGCGCTCGGACTATCTCGCCTATCGCGTCATAATGATTCGCGCAATTCCCGGGTTGGCCTATACGCTCTATCAGGCCCTTTGCCAAAGAACGATAATTTTTTATATCAAACAGCTGATACTTCGCTGAAGAACTTCCGCAATTAATGACCAGTATAAGCATCTTCTCTTTAAGCCCTTACCGCTGTGACCGCTACAGCGTCCACGATATCTTCGGCGCTGCAACCCCTGGACAGATCACTGCATGGTTTTCTGAAACCTGTGAGAAGCGGCCCCACTGCCCTGGCATTGGAAAGCCTCTGCGTTAATTTATAGGATATATTTCCCGAATCCAGATTCGGGAATATCAATACATTAGCATTGCCCGCTACAGGATTGTCGCCGCATTTTATCTTCGCGATTTCCGGCACTATGGCGCTGTCGGCCTGGAATTCTCCGTCTATCAATAAGTCGGGGGCTATCTCCTTTGCCCTGCTGACAGCTTCTCTAATCTTGTCAACGAGCTCACCTTCCGCGCTGCCTTTACTTGAATAGCTTAAGAACGCCACTACCGGCCTTTTGCCCACCAGCTTTTGAAACAAAGTAGCGGACGCTACCGCTATGCCCGACAACTGCCGCGCGTTGGGCTGCGGGTTGACTCCGCAATCCGCGAATATAAAAGTGCCGTTTTCGCCATAAGGACAATTCGGCACTTCCATAAGAAAAGCGCCTGACACTACGGCTATCTCCCTGTCTATGGTAAGGCAACGCAGCGCGGCGCGTATAACATCGGGTGTCGTGTGATTAGCTCCGGCGACAAAACCATCGGCCACATCATTTCTGACGAGCATCGCGCCAAACGTAAGATAATCAGTCAATATAATATTTTTTGCCTCTTCGGGCGTCATCCCCTTTATCTTGCGCAGTTCATAGTACTCATTTGCCATCTTCGCCGCGTCCTTATAAGTCGCGGGGTCTATCACCTCTACAAGATCCCTGTTTTTGGACTTTATGCTTTTTCTCACCGACTCATCGCCGATCACGACGAGCTTCGATATTTTTTTATCAAGAATAATCTCAACCGCGTCCATCGTCCTTTCGTCATTGCTTTCGGGGAGGACGACTCTCTTCAGATTCTTCGAAGCCTTTTCTCTTATTTTTTCCAGGATACTCAATTTTTTCTCTCTCTTCTTTCCAGTTTCTTCTTTAACAAAACCTGCACTTTGTCCGGAACAAAATTCTTCACATTCGCGCCCAGCGCCGCCGCTTCTTTTATCAGCTTGCTCGATATGTAGGAATAGGATTCATTAGGCATCATGAATATAGTCTCGATATCTTCGGACAATTTTCTATTGGTAAGCGCCATCTGAAACTCATATTCGAAATCCGATATCATGCGTATTCCCCGTATCATCACATTCGCGCCCTTGCGCTTAACATAATCCACAACCAGCCCTTCAAAATCATCCAGGACTACATTATCCATGCCTTTTACCGCGTCTTTGATCATAGAGACCCTCTCTTCAACGCTAAAAAGGGGCGACTTCTGCTTATTGTGGGCTACGGCTATTATCACTTTGTCGAATATCTTTGCGGCCCTTTTGATTATATCAATGTGGCCATATGTGACAGGATCGAATGTGCCGGGGTAAACTGCTATATTAGATTTCTTCATTAATTTTTCTTAAAATTGTGACAACGGTGTCGCCGTATCTTCGTTCATCCAGAAAAAGAAGGCGCTCAAGCTTCACATCGAGCGCATCTTTCTTAAAGTGCTCTATGATAACCAGCCCAACGGGCGATAATATATCATAAGAATCTATATTAATCAAGCAATTTTTAGCCATCCCCTTGTGATATGGCGGATCCAGAAATATTATATCAAACCTATCTTCACCCCTGGCAAGACGCGGCAGGACGCTTAAAGCGTTGGCCTTCATAATATCATATCGGCAGTGATCAACGCCCAGCGACTCAAGATTGGCGCCTATTGTCTGGGCGCAGCGAAAGTTATTGTCAACAAAAGTTACGCTCCCTGCCCCGCGCGAGATCGCCTCTATACCGAAAGCTCCGCTTCCCGCGAATAGCTCCAACACATTCTTTCCATTAATATCACCCAGGATATTGAATATCGCCTCGCGCACCTTGTCCTGGGTGGGCCTTATCTCAACGCCCTTAGGCATCATAATGGATCTGCTCCTATATTCACCGCCGATAATTCGCATAGCTATCAATCCCTCATCTTCTAACCAGGTTAGACGCGCAGATTTCTCCGATACTAACCTGGTTAGAACACAATCATCCTACCCTTATCAATTCCAGCTTTCCTTTAAATCTATCGCCCAGAGCCTTCTTTAAACCTTTATGGTGATCTTCTTTGAAATTCGGATCCCTCTCGACCAACGCGAAAGCTTCTTTCCTGGCCGCCTCCATTATATCAAAATCTTTCGTTATATTGCCAAATCTTATTTCCGGCAGGCCGTGCTGTCTGGTACCGAATAACTCTCCCGGCCCGCGCAGATCCATATCTATCTCGGCTATTTCGAATCCATCGAGAGTTCCTTCTATCGCCTTCAATCTTTCTATCGCGGCATCGGTCTTGGGATTAGATAATAATACACAATAAGATTCATGCTCGCCCCTGCCTATTCTGCCGCGCAGCTGGTGAAGTTGGGACAGTCCAAACCTTTCGGCGCTTTCTATAAGCATCACGGTGGCATTTGGAATATCAATGCCTACTTCTATAACTACCGTCGATACCAGGACTTGAATTTTACCCTTTTTGAATTCCTTCATTATCTTATCTTTTTCCTTAGAATCCATCTTCCCATGCAATAGGCCTACTTTGTAACTTGTAAATACCTCGCCGCTTAATTTTTCAAACGTATCAATAGCACTTTGCGTACACCGCCGCGGTGCCATATTGTTTTCCGCGATCCCACCGCGGCGGTGGGATTCTATAATCGGACACACGACATACGCCTGCCTGCCCTTATCAAGCTCCTCTTTTATGAACCCATATATCTCTTCGCGCTTATCTTCCTCGACCCAGTAAGTTACTATAGGTTTGCGTCCCTTCGGCAATTCTTTTATTATTGATATATCAAGGTCGCCATATACGGTCAAAGCCAGTGTACGCGGTATCGGCGTCGCCGTCATCACCAGGACATGGGGGTTGTATCCTTTGTTTCGCAGTATCGCTCTCTGCTGGACTCCGAATTTGTGCTGTTCATCTATAACAGCAAGGCCGAGCTTTTTAAATCCAAGCCCTTCCTGTATTATCGCGTGTGTCCCCACCACAATATCAACAGCGCCTTCCTTTATCCGGGAGTACATGCCCTGTCTCACTTTAGCGTCTATACCGCCCACCAATAGCGCTATATTTATCCCAAGCGGCATCAGAAGTTCGCTTAATGAGATAAAATGCTGCCTCGCCAATACTTCCGTTGGCGCCATCAATACACTCTGAAATCCATTCTGCGCGGCCAATGTAAGCGCGTGCGCCGCGACTACCGTCTTGCCGCTTCCCACATCGCCTTCAAGGAGCCTGTTCATAGGTTTGCCTCTCGACATATCCCGCTCGATATCGGCAATCGCCTTTTTCTGTCCATCGGTCAATTCAAATGGCAGCCTCTCTTTAAACGCTTCCGACAAAGCTCCGCTTATTATAGTATGGCCGAGCATTGAACTTTCCGCGGCCGCGCCTTTTTTGCGCAGCGCCAGCGCCAATTGCAGGGCTATGAATTCTTCGAAAACTATCCGCTTGTATGCCTTTTCAAGCATCGTAAAATTAGCCGGGAAGTGGATATTCCTTATGGCAAATTTTATATCTACAAGCTTTTCCCTAGCGATCATATACGTAGGTAATTTTTCAACCAGCAATCTCGCGTGTTCTTCAAGCGTCTTAAATATGAGGCTGCGCAGAAATTTTTGCGTAAGCTGCTCCGTCAATGTGTAGACAGGAACTATCCTACCCATATTAAGACTAGAAAAAATAGGGACTGTCCCCTCCTCCAACACCTCATACTCCGGCTGCGTTATCTGCAATTTATCATAGCGCTCTACCCTGCCATAAAGCACCACCTTGTCGCCCTTTTTGAGCATATCCCTTAGATAAGGCTGATTAAACCATACCGCGTGCACTATTCCTGTGGCATCGCTCACAGCTACCTGGAATATCGGCATGCCTGCCCTGCTCGTCCTTGATCCAGAAACGACTATCTCACCCTGGACGACCTGGCTCTCGCCTATCTTTAAGTCTTTGATGGGGATTATGCTCGAGCGATCCTCATATCGCCTGGGAAGATAATAAAGGATGTCTTCTATTGTATTGATGCCTATCTTGGAAAGAATTTCACTCTTTTTGGGGCCGACACCTTTTATGTAACGCACCGGCGTCTTGATATTACCAAAATTTTTCTCTTGCATATAAAATGTGCCTATGTTAATATCTTATCTCACTTATTACACCGCGGCGGTGTAATTAAACAAATGGAGTACTCAAATGTCTAAAATTTGCGAAATATGCGGCAAAAAACCCGTAGCCGGAAGAACCATTAAGCGCCGCGGTCTGGCTAAGAAAAAAGGCGGTGTCGGTCAAAAGATAACGGGTGTAACCGCGCGACGTTTCCTGCCTAATCTAAAGATCATCCGGGCAATCATGAGCAATGGTTCCACAAAAAGGATCCAGGTTTGCGTAAAGTGCCTCAAAGCCGGTAAAGTCAAAAAAGCAGTATAATTCTAACACAATTCACTGATCCGCGTCAATTCAATCACGATTGACGCGGATTTTGTTTTTATCTAAAAATCAATCCGATATTGACAAAACGTCAAATCGCATGTATACTTATGGTTATATTTGTAGGGCACCTTTAAAGGTGCCCTACTACAGATTGGACTAATTTATGAATTTAGGCGGTACAATTAATAAGCTGCGAAAAGAAAAGAAGATGACTCTCGTGGAACTTGCCGAGAAGTCGGGCGTCGCGCTGGCTACTTTGAGCCGCATGGAAAACGACAAGATGACCGGCACTCTCGAATCTCACATGAAGATCTGCGAGGCGCTGGGCGTCCCCTTGCCAGAGCTATATAAGAATCTATATGCCTTTAAGAAAGCGGTAGATATATATACGAAAAAATCACCTGCAGAAGTATTCGCCCACGATAAGAAGTCGTCCGAAGAGATACTGGCATCGAAGGTCTTGAGTAAAAAGATGATGCCGGTTCTTATAAAAATACATAAAAATGGCAAGACTCATATAGCAGAAGCAAAGCCTAACATCGAAAAGTTTCTATATGTTCTCGAGGGCAAAATAGAGGTTAATATAGGTGAAGAAAAATACAATTTGATGAAGGGCGATACATTATATTTTGAAGCGTTATCATCTCATTTTTTCAGGAATCTCAGCAACCAAGAGTCTCGTCTGCTTTGTATAATTTCCCCACCCCTGCTTTAAGCCAATCATGCTCGATTATCTTGTCAGATCCCACCTCGCGTTATAATCCGATAGGATGAGTTTTGCCTTAGTGGCATGAATATCACTCTCACGCACTTCTCTTTCAAACGCACCTTTCCTAAATACGGTGTCTATGGCTTTCGAATGATTGCCATCTCTTACATGAGCATGTATTTCCTCAGCTGTCGTTTTTGCTTTCACTGTAAATAAGTAGCTCTGAGCTGGGCTATTTTTGATTACAATCAATATCTTCATTTTGTAATCACCTTCTTTCCTTGCTACGTTATTTTAGCTTGGCAATTACAAAGTATATCACATCGCACTAGTTTGGCAAGTTCTAAGTTTTTGTTTACCTTACTTTTTAAAAATATTTAATTATGTAACTCTATTATTTACAATGTATTATAGAATGTTAGTAAGATATTAAAAAATGTGGATTTTGTTTATAAATCTAAGAATTTGTTTTATTAACCAATATTATCATTTGCGGTTATTGAGGATATTGCCCTTTTGGTAGGCTAAGAAGAAGGCGCTGACAATTACGGGATCGAATTGTGTGCCGGATTTTGATTTTAATTCTTGGAGGGCTTCTTCAGATGACTTCTTTTTGCGATATGGCCTCGTTGTAGTCATGGCATCGAAAGCGTCCGCTACAGCGATAATACGCGCTATCAACGGTATATTATTCCCTATTAATCCATCAGGATAACCCGATCCATCATAACACTCCTGATGATGACGCACTTCCTTAGCTACATCACTAAGCTCCTTGATAGGGCTTAATATTGTAGCCCCTATAATAGAGTGCTTCTTTATCTCTTCGAATTCCTCAGGAGTAAGGCGGCCATTTTTACTCAATATATAATCAGGAATACCTATCTTACCTACGTCATGAAGAGAACCCGCTATCTGAAGTGTTTCTCTGAAGTTCTTATAATTTGAGACTTCGGGCACTCCGTCGAGCTCTTTTGCTATGGCAAGACAGTAGTTGGTAACTCGCTCTGTATGTCCGTGAGTATAAGGGTCTCTCGCGTCTATGGCTGCTGCCAGAGCAATAGCGGTATGTATGAATATCCTGTGCTCTTTTATATATAACTCTTTTATCTCCTCTACCCTTTGTTGAAGATTTTCTATGAGCTGGGCATTGGCTATAGCCATCGCCGCGTCATTGGCAAGAGTTACAAAGAATCCCATCTCTTCGCGGCTGAAATTTTCTCCACTTATTTTTTCCCCAAGAACCAATACTCCGAGTAGGTCCCTTTTAAAATAACATGGGACACACAATACCGCTTTTAATAGATCCATCTGCCGCTTTATCGCCAGAAGATTGTCATACAGATCTGGCTGAAGCTCCAATATGTTCCTATTGCGTAAACCGCATATGATGTCACTGTAATTAAGTATTCCTGATTCAGAAATAAAGAAGCTATTCTTTTCATCGAATATACGGATTAAAGGATTATCGGCGGTAAGACGTACAAATCCCACGGGTATCTTTAGGCCTGTTGTGCCCTTGGAATCTATTAATATATAAGACTTCTTCTCTTCTTTATATAAGAGCACGGCGGTATGCATTATTTTAAGCTGCTCATCGATTGTCTTAACTATCATCTTGATAAGATGCTCCGGCTTCTTAAACCTTATCATAGTTCTCGAAGCAGCTTCCAGAAACGCCTGATAGTCCTGTTTTTGGACTACCCCTTCTTTAGGCATCTGGGTATTAAAAAGATTAGGATTGCCAAGCGGAGCTATACCACCCTGTTGGTCCATCAATTTCTCTACGAACCAGCCTTGGATTTTGCCCCAACTTGGTGTCTTTTTGTGTGTACTCATAACGCTACTTTCAGGTTTCTGCCTACAGCTTCCTCAAGATAATCCAATACCAGCGGTTTTGTTATATAGTCTACCGCGCCTAACTTGTAGGCCTCGCGCATCTTATCCTGATCTTCAAGAGCTGTGACCATTATTATCTTTACGGATCTATCCAATTCCCTTATATGCTTCAATGCGGCCAATCCATCCATGCCCTTCATCTTTATATCCAGAAGTATAAGATCGGGTTTCTCTCTCTTAGTTATTGAAAGAGCTTCATCAGCATTCAGAGCGGTAAGCACCTGAAAACCTCTCTCTTTAAAAAAGGTCTTCACAAAATCACATATATCTACTTCATCATCTACCACTAATATCTTATGCATATATAATTACCTCTATCCATTAGCCGCTTTGTTTACTATATCTTCGAGGTCCTTCAGCGACGCTATTGGTTTATCCAGGCATGCATAGGCGCCCATCTTAATCAATCTCGCCTTTGTTTTACCGCCGTCATCATAAGCTGTAATAAATATTATTTTTGGGGCCGGTCTCATAGAATTTATAAGTGTTAATACTTCATCTCCGTCTATGCCCGGCATCTTTAAGTCCATAAGGACAACATTTGGTTTTTTTTCTTTAACCAATTCTATGCCCCTTGCTCCCCTAATGGCTACTTCTATATCATAGCCCCTGGGCACAAAGTAGTTCTGGAGCAAGTCTATAAATTCTGCTTCGTCATCTATCGCTACTATCTTAGGCTTTATCAAATTAAACCCTGCTTTCTTGCGTTACGGGAACTGGGAATTCCACGGTGAATGTCGTGCCTTCACCTACCTTTGTCTCTTTAAGATATATTCGCCCGCCATTCTTCTCCACAACCTGACGCACAATGAATAAACCAAGCCCTGTGCCCTTGCCCGGATCTTTCGTAGTAAAGAAGGGGTTGAATAATTCTTTTAATTTATCCTCCGCGATACCAGAACCCGTATCTTTAATATCAATATATACTGTATTGTGATCGTGCTTTGCCGATACAGTAATCTTCCCCTTTTCGCCGATTGCCTGTCCAGCATTACGAATCAAATTAAATAAAACCTCCTGAAACTGCTTTCTGTCAACTAAGATATTAGGTAGCTCTGTTGCTATATGTTTTTCAAATTCTATCTTTTCCAGTTTTAATTCATAGCCTACTAACCCAAGGACATCGTCAACCTCTTTATCAATATTTACCATCTCAGCCTCGCCTCGTGCCGGCTTTGCGAAGCTCGATAATTTCTTAGTTATAGCAGTTGCCCTGTCAGTCTCTTTTATAACCTTTGCCATGATGTCTTTTGCTTTATTAAGAAGCTCCTCTTCGCTCTTATCATTATATAGCCCATCCTTTATGTTTAATAAAAATGCCTCGCACTGACCTCTTGCTATGCCGAGAGGATTACATATTTCATGATTTATACCGGCTGATAATGTCCCTATGACTGCCATCTTTTCATTCTGCGCGGCTTCAGCCTGTGTCTTACCGAGTTCGTCGAATAACCTTGCATTAGAAATGGCTATTGCAAGAGTTCTTGCCAAAGGCAGAAGTATTGCAAGATCATCCTGTGTATAATCTTCATCTGATTTCTTCTTGCCTAATGCCAATATACCCATAATCTCACTATGCAACATCATAGGTATAATGAGTTCGGCATTTAATTTATTTATTATTTCCTGTATAGACGGTGGTACATAAACCTTTCTTTCGATGAGCTCTTTTTTCAATAGATAACCTTGGGTTTGCTCTAAAAATGTCACTACGCCATCTGGCCTTATCAGCGTTACTTGTGTATCCTTTATATTTCGCGATGCCATAACATTAAATCGCTGTTTTGCTTCATCAAATAACAGTACGGCGCAAGAGCTTACTTTTACTATATCCGATAACTTATCAACAGTAAGATTAACCAGCTTATCTAAATTGACGACTGTTAATACTTCGGCGGTGAATGTCTTTAGCAGCTCCCTATAATCATATTTTTTCTGGAAGAGGTACTTGTCTGTGATATTTATAAGAAAATTCTCAATTCGTCTCAAAGAAAGTATAATTATTACTCCACTCAATGTTAAGCCAAGTAACTTACCGCCAGAGCTTGCACCCCTAAATATATATTCTTGAACAAGTAATGTGGGCAATATAACGATTGCGAAAACTGAAGCAAGAAGCCCTGCAAATACAAGGGTCTTTTTTATAACCACTTCTATATCCATCAATTGATGTCTGACTATGGCGTAAGCGGTTATTGCTACATACATAAAGATAAATATATAGCCCAACGGAAGGCTCCCTAAACCAAACCATGGAAGCCAGTCCGTGACTGTAAAAATTGTAACAAAGAATGCTAAGAATAAATATTTCATCTGCATATATCTTCTTTGCAACATTTGCGATCGTTTAGTTTTATAATAGAAAAAAAGGTAAAAAATACAAGAATTGAATACGATAAGGAAATATGTTAAGAAGAGAGGGAAAAGTATACCAGCTTTTGGATAAAACCCCCATGAATAGAAACGCAGATCTGCTGCTATATAATTTGTAGCATAGAGAAGGACTGCAAAAGAAGTGCTAACAACGTAAAATAAGCGCAACAATATTTGGCTAGTTCTGGATTTGATTTCAAGAAAAGACATCAAGAAGTGATATAAAAATACGGGTATAAAAATGACCCCAAGAAATCCTAGCCGCATAAAATTCAATGCTTTAGCATAATCATTTGTTGAATACATAATACTATAAGAATAAAGCCATAAAAATGTTGCAAAATCGGCAAGGAAAATTGTCTTATTTATTAAAGATTTTTTATTGTTAAAGAAAATAAAAATACCTATTAACAGTGCGCCGATTGAAATAATATTAACAGATAATAAAAAAAATAAATTCATTTTATTTATCCAATCTCATTAAGCATATGATAAGGCAACATCGCTTTCCTTATTTAAAACCTTGGCATTATTCAAAATATGTAGTGCTGCAAGCCTACCTGAGAGACAAACCCTGGTTATGCCTGAACCATGTGGCGTCCAGTGCCCTACTAAAATCAGATTACTAAATGGAGTTAATTGAGGAATATTGTTTCCTAATGTTGATTCCCACCCATAAGCTGCACCTTTCGAATTTCCCGTATATCTTTCGATAGTTATTGGTGTTGCATTAGATCTGACTATGATCTCTTTATTTAACCCAGGGAAAAGAACCTCCATTTTTCTTAAAATTTCCGTTTCAATTTTTTCTCTATGATTACTCCAGAACTTAATATTTTTATAGGGAGCTAATGTCATTATGCAGATATTTTCCATTCCAGCCGGAGCTAGCGAACTATCTTTTGAGGATGGGCTAGAAATCAAAAATCCTTGCTCTAAATTTACAGCCTTATCATTACGCAAATCAGAATAATAATTATTTATGTCGATAGTTCCACAATACCATATTTTTCCTATATTTTTTTTAAGAATATTGGTTTTATTTGCCAACCCTAAATAAATCAAGAAAGCAGACAAAGATATGCTTAGCTTTTCCATCTTTTTTAAATACTTCTTAGGCATATTTTCTTTATTCAGCAATTTATAAAATAAAGCATGAGGAGAACAGTTAGCAACTACTAATTTTGACTTGAACATAACTTTTTTAGCAGTTGTTGTCTCGCACATTTTGCTATCTTTTATTTTTACACTAACAACTTCATCGGATAATTTTAATTGTCCCCCATATTTAATAAATCTTTTTTTTAACGCATCTGGAAAGCTTTGTATGCCTCCACGAGGATAATATCCACCATCAAGCACATATTCTTTATATAGAAGAATCGCAACAAATGCTGGTATTGTATCTGCTGGCATTCCTGCACTTCCTAAAAATAGACTTAATATATTTTTTATACTTTCGGATTTAAAATACTTATTAAGTAACTTCAGAAAAGTCATATTTTTCGTTTCATAGTACAGGGTGGAAAAAGAACTTTTTGTAATATAATTAAAAAAAAGCTTTACATTTTTTCGTTCATTTGGAAATGTAGTAGAAAAGCTATCGATAGTATACTTAATATCTCTATCAATAGTTACACTTGACGATGACCCAATTACGATATCAGTTATTTCTGGTCTTTTAATATCTACAAATTCTGATAAATTATGATCCAAAATAACCTTGCCTATGTTTCCATTTTCTGAGCAGCCCCCCAGAGAGAAAACTGCTGCATCGAATTTAAAACCTTTTTTTAAGAATGACGTGCAGCACCCTCCCACAAAATCATTCTTCTCTATAATCAATACTTTCATTCCTCCCTTTGCTAAATAGCAACCGCAAACTAGCCCACCTATGCCTGCCCCAATTATAACTACATCATATTTATCGGAAAGTTTATTCATATTTCCTTAACACCAAGCATGCGTTATTACCACCAAAAGCTAAGGAATTATTTAGCACACTTTTTAACTTTTTTGTTTTTGCCTTATTAGGAACACAATTGATGTCGCACTCTGGATCAGGCACATGTAAGTTAATGGTAGGGGGTACTATTTTGTCTCGCAAAGCTAAACAACACGCAATAGCTTCTAATGCGCTAGCGGCTCCCATTGTGTGGCCAAGCATAGACTTAATGGAACTTACCGATATTTTTTGAGCTTGCTCACCAAATACTGTTTTTATAGCCTGGCACTCTGCCTTATCGTTCGATGGCGTACCTGTTCCATGGGCACTTACATAATCCACATCTTCAATTTTCACATTACTATTCTTTATGGCTCGTTTCATTACTTTTATCATGCCTTCTACACTTGGTGAGGTCATATGATTTGCGTCGCAACTCAAACCATATCCCTTTATTTCGGCATAAATGTTGGCATTTCTTTTTTTTGCAGAGTCAACGTCCTCTAAAAATAATACGCCTGCACCCTCACCCAGCATCATTCCCTTTCTATTTTTATCAAATGGTTGACACATGTCGGGTGCCATAGCAAATAGACGATTGAATCCTGTAAAAGCTATCCTTGAAAAAGGATCTGAACCACCAGCTATGACTAAATCTATGGCTCCGGTACGAATAAGATCAAAACCCTGTCCTATGGCGTAATTGCCTCCCGAGCAAGCCGTAGGAATGACAAGCGAGATACTGCTAAATCCGAAAAATCTTGCCACATTGTCTGAAATCGCATTGCCGGGATATTTAGACACGGTCAGCCCCCACACATCTTCTTCGCCTAGCGCCGTCCAATGCTTGTCTGCTTCTTCTATCATGCCACCTTCACCCATTGTTGTCCCTAGCACTATAGCTATTTTTTTATTCTTATAATCTGACATGTTTAATTTAGCGTCTTGGAATGCCATCTTCGTAGCTGCTATAGCAAATTGAGATGCTCGGGCTATGCCTTTTAGCTTATTTTTTGGAATAAACTGTGTTGGGTCAAAATTCTTTACTTCACCGCCTTTGTGAACAGGATAATCCGATGTATCGAATAACGTTATATCACTTATGCCGGACTTACCGGCTATAAGATTCCCCCAGAATTCGTCCTTGCCTATACCTATAGACGAAACAACACCTAAGCCTGTTACAACAACACGTCTTTTCATATTTATTTTTTTAAGAACTCTTTTACAATTTCAATAGTTTTGTTCAAAGTAGTAACTTTGGTCAAATTTTCTTCAGGTATTCTCAATTTATATTTCTTTTCGATAGAAGCTAATATTTCCAACGCCATCATTGAATCCATACCCAAATCTTCTACAAAATTAGCATCTGGCGTTATTTTATCCGGCTCTATCTCAACTATTTCTGCTATGATATCCCTGATCTCAATCTCCAATTTTTTATTCTCTATTACGGGCATTTATATCGCTAAGCCTCCATCTACCTTTAAGACCTGCCCATTGATATAACTTGATTTTTCACTTGCCAGAAAAGTGGCAACCTTTGCCACCTCTTCCGGCTTTCCAAATCTGCCAAATGGGATCATCTTCAATAATTCGTCTTTTTGTTTTAAATCTTTTGTCATATCAGTATCGATAAAACCGGGTGCAATAGCATTCACCCTTATGCCGTACGGCCCAACTTCCTTTGCCAAAGATTTTGTGAGTCCTATCTCACCTGCTTTTGCGGCTGAGTAATTAGCCTGCCGAGGCATACCAACTACGCCTGATACAGAAGATATATTCACAATGACTCCGCTCTTCTGTTTCAACATTGAGACAATACAGGCTTTTGACATATTAAAATATCCGGTAAGATTAGTATTTATAACGTCAAGCCATTCGGATGGGTCCATCATCATTAACGCCTTATCTTTTGTTATGCCGGCATTATTCACTAGAATGTCTACCTTGCCAAACTTATTTATTGTCTCTTCAACTGTTCTTTTTGCTTCCTCGTACAATCTTACGTCGGCTTTAATTGCTTCGGCCTCGCCTTTAAGCTCTTTTATCTCATCTAACATTATCCCTGCAGATTCATCGCTCTTTAGATATGTAAATAATACTTTCGCGCCGTTTTGAATTAACTCAAAAACTATTGCCCTTCCTATGCCACGGGTTCCACCTGTAACAATCGCAACTTTATCTTTAAGCAGCATATGCTTTTTCTCTATTCCTTTCCGCATTCTTTCGTATATTATCTATGTCCTCATTGCTGTAAAATTTATAGCCGCAGAAATAATCTGCAAGAGTTACTCCATGCTTTGATGCCAACCTTTTAATTTCCTCAATCTTCCCTTCCGTTATATTGCCGCGCCCCAAAGAAAACGACTCAAATCTGTTTTCAAAAGTCAGCATTGCTGTTTCTGATATACATCCGTAGACACTTTGATTTGGCAATAGCTTAGCAGTAGTCTTATTTACAAAATCTTCGGGATAAGGAAACTTCGCTAACCCACCTTCAAATACAAATACATCATTTCTCAAATAAGCCACTTCTTTCGCAATATTAGCCGGAATGGCAACATCGCAAACTATTGCGCCGGGCTTTAAATTCATAGGATCTATAATTGTTGTCAACGCGCTAGTGGCGGTTAAAACAATATCTGCATCCTTAACCGCATCTTTTGTATATTTAAAAACTTGTGCACGCGCTCCCCCTGCACTTGTAATTGAATTTGCGAAGTCTTCGAGTTTTTTCTCATTGCGAGCGGCCATGTTAAGGCTTTTTACCTTTTTTGCAAGTATCATTGTACATATCGAACCAATATCGCCCGTTGCCCCAATAACTGCGACCGTAGCATCTTTCAAAGATAACCCCATAAATGAGGCTGCCTTGTATATACCTTCAAGGGCAAGTGCTGCTGTAAAAGTATTTCCGCTTGTTAATGGAACTGACACACGCCTTGAAAGAACTTCGCCCTCATTGCCAACAACTGACGTAAATGCCCCCAGGCCGACTATTTTAGCACCTTTTTTTTCGCAAAATTGAATCCCTTTTTCTATTAAATTTAGTACTTTTTCTTCACCAAGATACGCTATTTGGATAGGTAGGAGAGGCACTGCTGCCACGTCTGCACCTATCACAATATTCGAAGCAGACCTAATCCTATCAATGGATGTTAATTTGCGAGGTGGTAATTTTTCAGATATATTTTTTGCGATCCTCTGAGGCAATATTCTGGCTATTTTACCCCAAAAACCAAAATAATCATAAAAAGTTGCCATATCAATCGGATGAATTATAAACCCAAATCTATTCATACACCCCCACCGTTAACGTTGAGTTTGAACCGGTAGGGCTGAAGGAATTGACCAGCACATTCTTCACCCTGTTTTCCTGCGACTTGTTCGGCACATAATCGAGATCGCAGCGCTTGTCCGGCTGAATATAGTTGATTGTCGGAGGAATGAAACCTTCCTCAAATACACCTAATGAAGCGGCAAGATTAAGCCCGCCTGAAGCTGAAAAGCTTTCACCTATCATCGATTTGATAGAGCTTATCGGTATTAACTTGGCCCTACTGCCAAAAACATTCTTCACCGCGTTTGTCTCCATATAATCGCAGTCGAGAGTTGAATTGCCACTACCGCTGATATAGCCTATATCGCTCGTGCTTATCTTTGCGTCATCAAGACAATTTTTAATAGCTTCCGTAGCGCCTTCTGCTTTAGGACTATAGATATTCCTGCTCTTCGGATCAAAGCATGTGCCATAACCCAGGATCTCGGCATATATCTTGGCTCCCCGCGCTTTCGCATGTTCCAGCTCCTCTAATACTACTATAGAGGCGCCTTCGCCGAACATTATGCCGTTCCTGCGCTTATCATAAGGACAGTTGACCTCGATCTTACCTGGGCGGGAACCGGCCAGATGGCCTATCTTATGAAAACCTTTATATGTCTGCTCGCACATCTCTTCGACTCCGCCTGCAAGCACTACCTTATAATCATATAGCTCGAGCATATTCATAGCGTAATAGATAGCGTCTATACTTGAGCAAAATCCTGTCGAGATAGTGCTGCTGAACCCCTGTATGTTGAACCTTATATTAGTATGGCTTGCGGGTGAATTCATGACTGTATTAGAGAAGAGCGCTGGATTGACCGAACGCGGCCCGTTGCGTAAAGCTTCTTTATCAAATTCGCTTATGGACCAGACCGAACCCATCGTAGAACCCAGCGACACGCCAAATTCATCCGTCTCGGCCTCTGTAAGCGGATACTTTATACCGGCGTCATCGAGAGCAAGCTGTGCCGCGCAAAGCGTCAGTTTGGTCGTTCTATCCAGATTACGCAATCCTTTAACTCCCAAAATCTCCTCCGGTTTAAAATCGCTTATCTCTCCGCCCATCCGTGTCCTGCATGTAGAAATATCAAATAACGTTATCGGCTTCATCCCGGACCGGCCCTCTTTTAGCCCGTCCCAAAATATTCTCTTACCTATTCCCGTCGAGGCAAGCACGCCTAAGCCCGTAATTACTATACGCCTATCCATAATATGTCACACACAATTTGTCGGACAATTTGAAAGACAACAAAAAACCCCGCATTTTTATAAAATGCGAGGCTTACTTACTCCCGTTATTCTCTCTTGCTTCCTGTTCAGAGATCCATCTGTCGATGGTCGACTTCTTGAATCGCCAGTTGGCCCCTACCTTAAAACAAGGAAGCTTGCCTGCCTTTGCGTGCTTATATATAGTAACAGGCTTCATCCTTAAGTACGTGGCCACTTCCTGAACCGTGAAGACATTATCTTCTGGCATGTGTATCCACCACCTTTTGATACTAGTTATACTCTTTTGGTATAGACTAATATGCTTTTATACAGCTTTGTATAAAAGCGTACCCCTTTTTATAGAGGCGTAGTACAGTATACCTGATGTTTTGAATTTGTCAAGTGTTAGGAACTGAATTTTCGGGATTTTAGCGGGTAAATTAGGGATGTGGAGTAATTGCAAAGACAACAATCTCACCCTGCGTTTCCCCATAATAGAAGAAAATACGGTAAGCTGCCGGGGTATTTTGCTCGGCATATGCCTCGAAAACTTTTTCTCCTCCTGGACCGCACAGAGAAGTGTATGGGTGAGTTTGTAGGCCTGGATGCCGCGGATTGGCCACGAGGTACTTTAAGGCTTTAGAAACTGCCTTAAAGCGTTTCTCTGAATGAGCGGATTCTTTAAGCTCTTTTAAGTTTTTCTTTGCTTTAACGAAAATTAGGGACAGACACCTATTTCTAGTTACTTAGCTGTTCTCTTTGGCCTTCCTACCGGCAATGCATGTAGCTTCTTATCAAAGGTTTTCTCAAGTTTCTGAATGAAAGATACCCCTCCTAGCGGTCTACCTGTCATGGTATATTTACGAATAACAGCCACTTCATCCGGTTCATCGCTTTCCCCTATTAACTTTTCCCACTCCTTTTGTTTAACGTCGATATACTTGAATAAAGCGCTTGTATCGATAATATCATTATGCGAAACATCGGTATGGCTTCTGGCGCTTGACCAGCTATAATCAGCTGGGTTTTTCACTATCTTTACCCTGACAGGGTTACGCTCTACATATCTGGCTGTGGCGATAAGATGCCTTTCGTCAAGAACGCACGAATAGAACCTTCCTTGCCAGAGATGCCCGCAAGCCTTTATTTTCTTATTAAAATATTGAGAATATCTTGTATGCGCTATTCGGAATGTATTTGCCAGAGAATCCTCGCTCTCTGGTATCGCTATGAAATGGACATGATTATTCATAAGGCAATAGCTTAAAATAGTAAGGTGGAATTTTTTGCTATAGAGGGCAACGAGTTCAAGATATTCCCTACTATCGGCATCATCATTAAACACGATCTGCCGATAATTGCCCCGCTGAGTTATATGATGAGGGTAATCCGGAACTACTAACCGTGCTATACGTGGCATAGGGCAATACTACTACTAAGAATTTGATATGTCAATAAAAATAGGTGTCTGTCCCCTATTTCTTTTATATTTCCTAATGTTGCAAATTATTTTAAAATATTTTTATTTTTAAATAGAACTGACCTTTAATTTAACCATGCCACTATTATCCGTATGATCAAAATCGCTAACCCAAAATCTCACATTTTTATTCTCATTAAGAATAAATTTTAAAGAAGTTCCGCCTATATCCTCTTTTACAGCTGCAAGCGCCTCCCTTTCCGCCTCTGCTTGAGTATACACCGGAGGATTTGGTTCAAAATATATCGTTCCCATATTTGGACGATCCTGGTCTCCCTCCACATCCGTTCCTACGGCAATGCCGATCAACCAACGGTAGTTGGGGTTTATAGGATAAAAGAGCGCCATGGCACCGCCTTCTATAGTAACTATGTATTCACCTTTTTCTAAATCAAGTGTTACGCCATGCGGATCTTCGGCGGGTACAGTAATAGTCTCTTCAAAGGCAAGAAGACTCCCTGCCAGGAAAAATAATAATGTCGAAAGAACTATTATTCTGTTCATACACCCTCCGTTACTTCACCGTCCTGCGTCACAATGTAAATATTGCCTTTTGAGACTATTTTCCAATATGGATAAAAAGCCGAATTCGATATTTTTCCGGGTTCCCATACCAACTCCGAACATAACTCTTCATTCCTAAGATTTGGATATTTTAGCGTCAAAAGACCTATGGCTTTTTCTCTATTAATTTGAACGAATCGCGATGGCACCTCAACCCACGATGCTTCCTTGAAGCTACCATCCTGTGAATCTATTATAATAGCCGCATAGGTCAAAAACTGGCCGTCGACATATTTATCGAACGGAACCAGATAATAGAAGCAATTCTCTTTGTCAGAGCGCCTTACCTTAATAAAACTTCTTGCCTGAGCCCCATCAAAAGCACTTTTGAATTTCTCATCTGTCAATATCGCCGAATCTATTACCTTCTCCCAATCAATTTCTATCGGTTTTTCGCCGGCATTAAAAATAGAAATCGGATCCACCGAATAATCACAGTCTTTACTCACATCCCGTACACGGCTTTTAAGATTCACGACAAGCGCCGCATCGTAAATGTGTTTTTTCGCATTCATCATTCTTTTCTCAAGCGCGGGCAGATCGTTCGGAATGTTCGTGTTTATATCTTCAGCCATCGCTATAATTTTACGCGTTTCATCATTTATCTTTGGCGGCGATACATCAATCTCCGCTTCACTTTCCGCTTCCGGAGGTTCCGCTACGTGTAAATATTTTCCATTGTATCGATCAGAGGTCACAAGCGGACGCAGGTATGTATCTTGCGCGGTCTGCGCCGTTACGTATAGATCACGCCCTATACCTCCCGAGACCGGATCCGTAAGCCACAGGCCGTATACGGTAAAGTTTGGCGTATACCAGGGTCTCGTATGCGGCTCCGGTATTGGATCTTGGCTGGTTACGGCTCCGTTTACAACAATCCAATGGCTGTACGTACCATAGGCCGGTGTCACGACAGGCGTGTTTGGCCACATAGCGAGACTGCCATTGAGCCACCACTTGTCGATTGTCACAGGATATGCCATCCAATGAATAATATCCCTTAAATAATTATTAACGGCGCTGTTTTCAAAAATATCTACACTAAAATTATAGGCCGCATAGGCATCTCCCTGTCCAGTCGGATCATTTTTATCATAAGGGTCAAAATGACCCAAGGCGTAATCAATGGCGCGAGGATCCATTTCTAAAATAGCGGCGTTCTCCGTCCAATTATAAGGATGTCCATAATCATAGATATCGCCCTGCATCAATTCTCTCGCCACACCATTTCTTATATAATTCAATACAATCTGGCAGCATGCCGCGCCGCTATAGTGATTTTCTGTCATATCGTAATACGGGACTTTTAAATGTAGCATCCATCCTAAAAATACGTTAACACTATCAGTTCCTTCGTTACCCGCTTCATCATCAGCGGATACTGTAATTTTATTTTGACCACCTAAGATATTAACATTTGAAATCGAGAAGCTTCCATTTGGCTGTATCACAGGATTATAGATATCGCCTTCCACTTGCACCTCTATGTTTTTTATACCAGAGACCGTATCGCTAACCATCCCATCAATGATTATGGTTCCTTCGCTAAAAGAAACTTCATCGGATGGACTAACTATTTTTACGGACGGAGCCGATTTGTCCAACTTAATACCCGCAAGCGTATTATGCGGTAGTTCCTCATTGCCGGTCCTATCCACACTCCAGTATTCCAGCGTGTTATTAGCTCCTTCCGTAGAAATCATAGGCTGCCCCACAACGTTGACATTTTGCACTGTGCCATTGTTAACTTTATAATACGTACCTGCTATGCCCCCGACACCATTAGAGGCTGTTAAAATAATTACAAAATCATTATTATGCCACAGGTTGTCATATGCGGCTTGTGTTTTTGGTGCGGCAGTACCAATTTCAACTTTTACGCTTATGATACTTATTGAACCGGCCCATACGCAAGATACCGCCAGTACGCAGGATAAAAGCAATACTATAAATGTCTTTTTAATAATTGCGCTAATCATGCTCGAGCTTTCCTATGCTAAAAAGCAATTTACTCTTAAGTCCTATGCCCAACGACCCGCCTGTCGTATAAGAAAATATAAATACGTGAAACTTCCGTCCAATATATCCTTTGTTGTAGGGTATACTTATCATAATGTCCGTTTCGGCTGAGTCATTTGGCTCCACGCTAAACTGATTTTTCTCCAGCCTTATCCAGCCAGAGTCCGGTATAGCTTCATATCCTTCCTGAATCTCACCAGGATTGGGAATCACGACTTCTATCTTAAGATTTATCTTTTTATCGCTCTCATTCTTGATCACAAGAGGAAACTTTGAATCCCTGCGCATACTGTATGTCGTTCCGATAGGGATATTCTCCAGTATAACTTTGCCAAAACCCGTCCGTAGGCCATCCGCGTGAGATGGCCCGACAGGACAGATTATGACAATGGTGAAAATAAAAACACTCACCCTGTATAGCATTTTAAAAAAATTTGCCATCAATACCCTATAGCTTTACCACCGCTGTTAATCAACGGTAGCTACGACAACAACCTGCATTATCTTTCCGGTTGTTGAAGACGTGGACGAAGGCGTCTCTATCTTAAAATAGAGGGACCTTTCTGCGTTATATGGAACATGTAGCCCTGTTTCGTCTCCTGCAAATTTCGTCGAAGTCGATACCTGAGTTGAAGTAGCTAAAGCATGATTTGTGGGGTTCCATGTCAAATTACCGTCCGCATCGAACGCACAGGATAGCCTATATTGTTCGGTGCTCGGGGTGGTAATTACGCTTGTCCATCCGGATGGATCGATCAGCGAAATCGAATATGTCTCGTTTCCGCCGGATCCGTTATTTTTAACAACGATCGGCGTAGTAGAAACGGAAGCAGCTCCGATGTTCATCGTGCCAAAATCAACCGGCCCGCCCGTAACCGATATACTGGCCTGCGCGGCGATCGAAACGGTAACATTAATAGTCGCTGAATTTCCAGCAAACGCATTTGTGGAAAACAAAGCCACTATCGCCACCATGCCTACAATCATCAAAAAATGTCTCATCTTCTTATCTCACCTCCTTCTTCTTAAACATTCACTATTGCGTTTCAGCATTTATTGTTACATTGATCGACTGACCAATACGTGTCGTATCTTTTGTCGGTGCCTTTAATTCAAGCCACAGATTTCTATTCGCGCCCACAGGAACCGCGGAACCGCTTACAGGGAAGCGGGTGGAACCGAAAATCGTCTGGCTCGCCTTTGTGGCGCTATCGACCGATATAACATCCTCGCTCGCTGTTTCGTTAAAATATGACGAATCTATGGATGTTTCCGAAGATGCGCTGAATAACGCGCTTAATACATATTTATTAATGTCTGCGCCGTCTCTGCCGGTGGCTGCAGACCAGCCATTGCCCTCTCCTGTTATACGCAAACTATAAGTTTCGGGCCCATCGCCATTATTTGTGGTTTTTATTTTATTCGAGTTATCCATAAGATATATCGACCCTGGCGGGACAGCCGATAATTGCCAGGATGTTATATCTATGGATAAACTGAGAGTCTGTAATATGTCCGGCTTATTTATAGCTGTCTGCGGACTAATGGCACTTGCAATGTTTCCTGTCGCGGTAGCGCCAGTATCAGCAAATCTGAAATAATAAGAGTGGTTAGAGCTGCCCCCGGAATATGCTATTGTAGTTTCGCATGAATAGATCATGCCGGTAACATAATTAGCCCCGCTCACCGCTGTCATGCTGACAACTTCGGCAGGATCGCTATAATCTCCGTCTCCATTTCTGTCTATACATATATCATGTATTACAGGCGCATCACCATCAGCATCCTTATATTTTATTCTAAAGCTAAGCGGCGTTAAGCCATTCGCGAGCTCGGGCTCAAGCCCGTCGCTTACGTATCCGGCTTCGCCTGTCCACTCCAGGATCGGCTCGGAATTCAAACTCGCGGCGATATTTAATCTGCCGCTTCCATAAATGCTGTCTTTTCCAGAAGAGCCCATGTCAATACCGTTAGACTCGATGGCCGCTATCAGTTGATCAACGGTATATTGTGGATGCATTGATAAAATCAGCGCTGCTGCGCCGGCAATGTGAGGAGTTGCCGCGGAAGTACCGGGAAATGAAATCGCACCATATGTATAAGTGCTAACTGCGTCTGGACCACAGATATCCGGCTTTATCCGCGCGCCGGATCCTGCCCATGCATTTGTGGGCCCCTGGGAACTATATTCTTCCTGCGGCCCGGTTGTCCAGCTACTATATTTAATCGCGCCAACCGTAAGCACGCTCTGGGCATCCGCCGGCTCATATAATGAACTGGAAGATGTGGCAATCGGCGGGGAGCCTGTAACTAACGGCAAAAACAAACATTTTCCGCCAAGCATTAATTCAAGATCTTTTCCGGACGGTTCATCGTTTTTCCTCGTAACTAAAAGCGTATAAACTTTGTATGGGGCGCTATCCGGCACATCTATAATTATTGTTTCAAGCGGTTGCTGCGTGCCACTCTGAATTCCTGTGGAAGAATCTATCAAATGGCCGTCTGTGCCGTCCAGCAAATACATATCATAATCAACATTAGCGCCGGGCCAATCATTCCAGCGCATTGCGATCGTAACTTCATCCGACTCGGGATTACCATCATCGTCATGCGAAGGTATGGCATAGATTACATTATAGTAACTGGTGGGGTCTCCCGGGATAAATTGATGGATACGGTTACCACTTCCTGCCGGATACTCGTAGCCAGAGTCAAGAAAAGGCCCTTGCCAATGAGTTCCTATCGGTGTGCCATCCCCTGCATGAGTATTCCCGGAATTCCCCGCCGCTGCGACAACAAGTATGCCATTGGCTTTTAAGTCATCACATATTTCATCAACAGTACCGGTTCCGTTTCCAGGACCGGTTCCAAAAGTGCCTAAGGAAATACTTGCTATCCTGATACCGTTATTCTTGCAGTATGTAGCGGCTTCGGACAAATCCGTTTCATCGCTCATCTTCAGGAGATGGAGTTCCGCGGCAGGCGCTATATCGTGAATTATTTCAGCGGATGCGGTTCCATGCACATATTGGGTCTCCATTCCCATATCGCTAAAATCGTGACTTGCTACAGTTGGCGGTATCTCACCGTTGGCTATGGCTGCTGATAGCCCTTTAAATCCTACATCCAAAACCGCTATTTTTACACCATTACCGGTAATGCCGGAATCCTGCATGTTCCCCGCCCCTGATAGATTAACTCCTTCGCTGATTATTTCACAGGGGAAGAACTTGCGCGGTAGCCTGGCGTATTTGATGCCGGGCCCATTATCAATAATATCCTCGACATTATCAAGAGGTATTTTGGCTACGATTAAATCCTTATTTTTTCTGAGTATATCTCCGCCGTGGGATGTAATATATTTTGAAGCAGAGTCTGGGTTTTGAGTGTAGAATATAATTTTTCTATTTTCCCTGGTAAGCGGTCTCTTATTCCTATGAGCATCGGCCCTGATCCCGATCAAGGCGCTCAGATCGCCGCTCATCTTATAACGCACAGTCGATAACGCACCAAATGCGTGACTCTCTATAAGTAGTACCCCTATAATGGTTAAAAAAAATATTTTTTTAACCATTATTTAAATAGCGTTCTTAATTTAAACGGTAACCTTACAAAAATCACCCCTGGCTCCTCACATATCTTTTTAAGCGCATCAAGTTTAATATAAGCGTTCGCGGTATTTTTTCTAATTTTAAATTCCTTTAAATCATACTTGGACACGAAATCTCTCGGCAGTAACTCTTCATTTACGATGATTACCACCTTTACCATATCGTCTTTTAATTCTATCTTATTTACTTTTGCGTATTGTGTGTAGTCCTTGGATGCGAGAAGACTTGCAATAACAGGCGTGGTTTTTTGGGTAACCAAACTCTCATCTTGGTTTGGATCAATGGCGTGGCAGGAATTAGGACAAAATATGTATCCTGCCGCTAAAAATATTATCAGCAAGTGCTTAACGTCTTCGATAGTCATAATATTATATATACGATAGCATAGAATCAACGAAAATGTTATAACTTTTTTATAACCTAACCGGGGTGTATTGTGCCATCCCCAAAATCCACCCTCCGAGATTAGAGGGAACAGATACGGGCCGTTGATGGCATTATTGGATTCTACTCATACTACATTGATTCATAAGAAGTTATGTAAAGCGTATACTATTTCCTATTAATTAATAGGGTTATCATCCTCTAAATCGATAGCTAATCTGCTTGTTGTGCTTAATTCATCTTCTATGAGGGCTTTTATTATGTGTTGTTCTTTTTCGGTAATCATGACTCTAATACTCTTTATTTTCTTTATACTTTTTCTCCAGTTGTTCTTTTTGTGTTTTAGTTATTAGCTTTAAATCGAAAGCTTCCTTTGGTAAATTATCATAATAGCCCACTTTTCGCAATATGTTAAAATATTCCTTTTGAACTTCTTCTTCTATCCTAAGTTGCTGTAGTTGTATATTTCTAATTTTATATTCAAATACTTCACTTTCTTTTATTTTGGTCTTGAATCTTTCATCCCCTAGTATCTCCCTGCTTTCCTGATAATCCTTAATGTAGCCGAGCGTTTCAATTATTAGCTTATAATGCTTATCGCAAAGATATGGGGGCACTATTTTTTTAATATTTTTTAACGAACTATTAACTATGTCGAGAGCTTTTTTAGGGTCAAAACGTTCTTTTGGTGAGTTTTCGGGCCGTGACATAGTGCTATCTGCGTCTGAGAAAATAGGGGTTACTTTCTTAAAATATCCGATAACCTCTTTTTGCTCTGCTGTTAAACCATATTTCTCTTTCCAGATAGACCATTTGTCAAAAAAATCCATATTTTCCTCCTGAGCAACTGCTTGTGTATTGAAAAAGGAAGAAAGTATAATTAATGAGATTATAATCACATTTAAAATATTTCCTTTCATTTAATAGCCTACTAATTAGTAAAATTATCGTTTCTTAAATTTAGTCTATTATTGACCCATGTTTGACACGTGTATGAATCTAGCCTATACTCATGCCTTCCTAGATTTTCTTGAATATTACCATAAACAGCTGTTGCATATTTCAAGCTCGATTGTATTGGAATTGCATCAGTCCAGCCTCTACCTACTGCCGATTCAGCACTAGCCATAACTGAGCCCCCAAATCCTACTACAGCCTTATCTACAGCACTTAGATTGGCACCAAAATCCCACGTTCCATTAAATTCATTATAGTTATCTTTCACTCTTAGCCCCCAATGGTCACCTGCTATTCCGCCCCCAGTCACCATTGTTATTGGCTTCGATATAGGCTTTACGGTCAATTCAAGGCTTACCTTACGTTCTAATCCAGCAGATTTTCCAACAGCGCCTCTGCTCATCCCATGGATAGAATTTTGCCAACCAGCATTATAAGAGCCTTGAATTGCTCCGCCGATAGCGGCAGATATTCCGCCACTGATTAGACCGGACTGTAGTGCATCTCCTACTTTTTCACCACTACCCAAAGCATAGCCAAAACCAGAACCAAAGCCACTTAATCCAAATTCTGCGGCGCCACCTAAGAAACCGCCCCCAAATGTAAATGCTCCTTTACCTAATGCGCCATATATTCCAGATGCAGCCCCTACTCCTAACGCTCCTCCTATCAGCCCACCTACAATTCCACCGGCAAGCCCTCCCCAGTTACCACTTACAGCTGAGTTAATAACCGAGCTTGTCATGCTGTAGGCCTGGAAGCCGAGCCATAGGTTACCGCTAACTATAGCAACAGCGGCACCGACAATCGCACCTACAATGTTACCTATACTACCTGTTAGCCAATCCCAGAACTTACTGAGCCAACTATGTCCCGTTGGATCGATATAGTTAATCGGATTGTTACGACAGTAGGTGTAGCGGTTGAGCGACTGTGGATCGAAGGGCGCTTGTACTATCGTATCCGGCTGGATGAATCGTCCCAGCTCCGGATCGTAGTATCTTGCGCCGTAGTAGTAGAAACCCGTTGAGTTATCGAGCCGCTGGCCGGTGAATCTGATATCTGTTGAGAAAGAGCCGCTTACCTTTGAAGTCTCGCCGTATGGCTTATATTCATAACAGGCAACCTGTTGACCGGCATCATTAGTTATGACATTGCTTGAGCCGATGTGGTCCTGATGAAAATAGTATACACTACCAGATACCGTCTCGCAAATCCTATTTTCTCCAAGAAAGATAGACTTAATTGTGCTTGTGCTATTATCCGGATTTTTGGTAACCTCATAGCCGGAACCTACATATATTGATTGTGTGCCGTCAGGAGATATTTTCTTAACCCTTCCGCCATCACCATCGTATACGAATGTTGTCGTTCCCTGAAATACGAGCGGTATCTGCCATGTAGCGTCTTTAAGCACATGTATATAATAAGCATATCCTTTATCCATCGTTGTGAAGTTATCTATTGATGCATTATTGTAGAAATATTCGAATGTCTGCGTGGCGGGATTATATCGCGCTACTTTGTCGTAGTCCACCCCGAATTGGAGATTTGATAAAGACTCTATTACGGATTTAGAGGTTGTGATTGGAGCGCCTATAAGATTATACCCCGAGGTAAGAGCGATATTTGAGGCTTGGGACGGATAATTTCCTGTTATAGTCAGAGTGCACCCATTAGGATTATTTACATATATCTGATATCCAATTCCATAGTCCAGCGTATTAAACTGATCAAACTTAGGATTATTTACCCAATGCTCAAAATTCTTAGTTACCGCGTTATATCTTGAGACTTGCGTATAATCGGTCCCGAAACTTATGGATGAGAAAGCGCCTAAAACGGTTGTATCCGCAGGTACGATAGGAAGCGAGATCATATTCATGCCCGGATTTAGCGCTATCTGTGCCTGCACAGGACCGCTGGTTTGAGAACTGCCAACCTGCGCAAGCCTGTTTTCATAATCATACTGCAACACCTGGCTGCCTTTTTGAATCATGTTGCCGTTAGCGTCATAATCTGGCGTATATATGGTCTGGCCGTTTTTTACTGCCGTCTTAACAGCATGAGGCCTAACCGATCCTGCATTAGGATAAGTAAGCGTAAGATCGCCCTTCTGAGTCATGTTGCCTATCGGATCATATTGATAATTTATTACGCCATAACCCGCGCCTGTAGATTTAGTAAGCCGATATAGATCGTCGTACTCAAAGGATTGAGTATTTGTGCCGGTTGGAGATGCATCTGTCAATGTCTTAACATTACCGATATTATCAAAGGTATAGCCCAAATCCTGAAGTTTGGTTGATTGAGAATTCTGCGTTGTAAGATGCGTGAGACGCAAGGTATTGGGGTCATATTGATAATTGGTTACGGCGCCATTACCATAAGTAAGAGATAGCATCTGTCCGGTGGCGCTATAGCTTATATTGTTAACATAGGTTCTGCTACCGGCTACTCTATCTATACCGCCCTGCCTGTTATAGGCATAGGTGATAGCTTCCCCGTCTGGAGAAGTGACTGATATGAGCCTGCCGGGAGCATCGTAACTACGAAGCGTTGTGTAGGATACACCATCTACGGTTTTTACCGTCTTTATCTCGCGGCCAAGTCTATCGTAATAGAATAAAGTCATGCCGGAAACATCGGCAACCGAAGTGAGCCTGCCTATAGTGTAAGGCCCGGATGGGCTACCAACCGGATACGCATCATATGTATAGCTCACAGGTGTGCCTAAAGGATAGGTCTTCTTTATGAGACGATTTAAGCTATCGTATGTAAAGGCTATCGTCTGATTTTTGGCGTCGGTCTGACTTTTAAGATTGCCCACTTCGTCATATATATAACTCCACGATCCCATGTCGGGATCGTTCATGGAGATCTTCCTGCCAAGTGAATCATATTGAATTGCGGCAGTATTCCCCATGGTGTCAACTGTTGTCGTCAGGTTGTCCAGAGTATTATAAGCATAGGTCGTGGTATAGATACTGGCGCCATTAAACTCTTCTATCTTCAAGACCCTTCCATAAACGTCTTTTGTTGATCTTTTCTGATGGCCGTTTTCGTCGGTGAAAGTGGTTACCAGACGAGCATAGGTGGTTGTGCTATATGTATTATCCGGATTGATGGTTTTGATAACCCTCCCTACCGGATCATACTGAAAACTCGCCTTGGGTTGTATAAAGTCCGGCGCGATATATTTAGCCCTGTCGGCGCCGGGGGTGATTAGATATGAGAAGAACTTGGAATCCGTCAGGCCCCTGTTATTATAAACAACTATATTACTTACTATCTGTTTCGCGGGATCCTGAGCGTCTGACTTAACCTCAACGGTTCTTCCAATACCGTCTGAAAATGTATATGTGGCCCTGATCTTGTCGGGATCATCGGTATTATTTTCTTCTCTGGCGTAAGCGGCCAATTTAACCGGTATAACGCTGAGGTCATATTCATACCAGGCGCTGGGATGACTTGAGTCGTCATAAGGACCGAATGCCTGTTTTGCCCTTCCAAAGACATCATATACCCTTTTTGATATCTGGCCGTTCGGATCTGTCGATGTCAAAATTTGCCCTGTCTTTGGATCGTATGTGGCGCTTTGAGTCTGTCCAAGGGCGTTCGTTACAAGTTCAGGATACATGTGGTATATAGAATCATATATCGTGGTAGTCGTTCTTCCTTTAGCGTCCGCAACACTTGTGGCGTTGCCATATGTTGTGTCGTATACAAAAGTAGCGACAGCATTGGAGGTACTGTTTGACCATTTTTCTTCCTTGGTAAGCCTGCCAAATACAGGTGTGACACTATACCAGCTGGAATTATTATCGTAATAACGCCATCCCTCGCTTACCTTATTGCCGTTACTATCTGTTGTGTAAGTATGGGAAGCCTTGCTTAAGACCCATTTATCCTGATTGTAAACATAATCTATATATGTGTACTTCTCGTCGCCAAGTATAGTTCCCCATCCGGCTGTATCATCTCCGGAATAAGATATTTTTATGGGATTGCCATAACTATCGTATTCGTAGGCTGTTTGGGTGCGTTTAAAATTGTTACTATCTCCGTCATAGATATACCTGTCTTGTGATTTCAGATACGGTAGATATACGCCCGCATACGGTTCAAAGCAGTCCCAATAATTCCATAATCTTGAATAAATACTGCCAGATCTATCCTTCGTCTCCTGTAAATACATTCTTCCTTTATATCTGGGGTCTTGTTTAAACCAATTATCCACATAGTTGCCGTCAGCGTCTGTTTCCCGGACCTGGTCAAAACCCAAAAATTCCCTATTCGGAACATCGAACACGCCGTCCCAATATTTATAAGTTACCGTATAAGCATGCCCCATACCATCATCGCTTGTAACGCTACTCACGGTCTGCAAGATGATGGGAAGATCGCAAATACTGTCAAGGCCGTTATTGTAATATTTGGTTGAGGGAGTATAAGCAATAGACGTAGAGCCGCCAACGCCATTTGATATACTCCGTAACAGATCGGGGACAGGGCTTGCGTTTAGATATGTCTTCTTATAACTCCCATTGGCTATGACAAGGTCTTCCATGCCGTCGCCATTAACATCGGAGAAACGTCTGCCCTGATCCTGGCCGCTTGTTATTATCTCGCCGTCAGTAATATTCCACGCGTCATTCTTCTGCCATCCGTGGCCGGTATTTATATAGGTAGACCTATAACCATCCTGCGCGATGACCAGATCGGGAAGGCCGTCTCCGTTAATATCAGTCAGGACCCTTCCACACGGTTTACTGCTTTCGTAGAGATTGCCGTCGGGTATGTTCCAGATATCGTCACGTGTCCAGCCCTTACCACTATTCATATATACGGCCTTAGTGCCGTCTTTAGCGATGACCAGATCCGCCAGCCCGTCTCCGTTAAGATCCATAAGCTGCGAGCCTTGTGTAAAATCTCCATCCGGAACATTCCAGCTGTCAGTTCTGGTCCAGCCGCTACCGTTGTTCAGATAAGTAACCCTCGTTCCGTCTTTTGCCACCAGGAAATCCGATAATCCGTCTCCGTTCACATCCGCGAACCGCCTGCCCTGATCCGCACCGATATAAGCGAAGAATCCATCGGGGACATTCCACTGGCTAGAACTATACGTATTCCAGTAAGTTTTGCCATTGAGATACGTACCATAGCTGTAGTCGCCTCCTCCCGTCCAATATTTATTCGCGACTATCCAGTCCGGGAATCCGTCTCCGTTAACATCAGCAAGTCGCCTTCCATCGTCTATATTTTTTCCTTGAGTGACCCAGATAAAATTTCCATTTGGAGCATTCCAGCCGGGATCATACACCCAGCCGCTACCTGTGCTCTTATACGATCTTTCGTACCATGATCCACCTTGGGCCGCTATGGCAACCATAAAATCAGGCAACGCATCTCCATTCAGATCAACAAGACATCTGCCCTGGTCGGCGTTTCCCGATACGAAGCTGCCGTCAGGAATGATCCATGTATCGTCAGCCGTCCAGCCGTTTACACCTGACTGATAAGTAAAGGTCGGTGGAGGCAGCGTAGACACATTATCCGAACCATATTGGACAATAGAGGACAAGAGAGACTTATAAGTATTGGGACTCATTGAATATTGCAGCTGGTATTTTCTTACAAGGACATTATCGCATTTTACTTCTATATTAGAGAGCCGGTACTGGGTTGTTACCTTGGAGCAAGATCTATAATTCTCATATGTATCGGGCCTCGCGGAAGCCTCTAAGTTAAACTTTACTGACTGGCGCGGCAGGTCGCCTGCGGTATCGTTTCCCGTGTATAAAATAGTATCGAGATATATTTCGCCGGAATCCTTCGTGTAGGATATGGTCATAAAGTTTGTATCGATATTCGTTACCCTATCGAGGCACCATTTAAAAGTGCCTAAAGAGTTAGTAACTCTTGATCCAGCGCTTGAGCCAAAAGCGTATTTTGTTCCATTCTTATCCCATACTGTCCAAGAAGTGCCGTCATATTTAAACTTTAGGTATGACGGGTCATATTTGGCGCGATACTCGCCACTACCGATGCTTACGAGGTCTGACTGGACGCCGCTGAACGTAGCGACAAATACGTCACTTGAGTCGTTGTAGGCAGGAACTCCTTTTCGGGTGCTACGCTCAATCGAGCCTATGCTTAAATCCCATCCTACGCCGCACCAGCTGTTTCCTCCGCCCGAGGTATATGATAAAGCTACTTCCGGTTGAATGTTGCCCCGGCCCGGACTGACTACAATAGGGATACCGGCGGACGCCCTGCCTGTAAATAGATCCGTCTGAAATATCTGTTTTGTAGTGCCGAGCGGTCCCGTCAATGAGGAAAATGATGTTTGGGTTTGCGCACCGCCAGTTCCTGAATCCGAGGTTGCGGCCATAGCCGTTAATTTCTCTCCGCCGGAAGAAGAGCTTTGAGCCTGAACAGGGCCGTGACTTTGAGAATTACTTGGGTCGGCATCTGTGCCATTTCCTTGATATACGCTTGAAGGAGGCGGTGTCGTTGTAGCGGCTTCAGCGCGGGCTGTATCAAGCTGGAAAGTTATAATTGTTATACATAGAAATATACTGATAGCTTTTGACCATACCGCTCTCAATATCTTCCCATCGTAAGAAAAATTTATCATATTCATAAGAGTCTCTTTTCTGCCATTAATTTGCCGGCGGAGTTATCGGTGGTTGCACAAGACATATAGTTCCTGTTCGATAGTTTGTTCCATATTGGTTTTTAACTTCTATCATAATATCAGCTGAACCTACATCGCTTTGAGCCGCGGCCCAGGAATATGTTGAAATAGCGGTCCACGCTTGTTTTATAACGCCTTTAATGGTGAATTGGTATTGCAAGCTGCCGATAGGATTATTTATTGTCGGATAAACGGATACGCTGGTACTGGCGTATCCAAACGCGCCGTCATTAGGATTAACCGCCGTTACGTCGGGAACAAACGGATTATATGTAATTCCGGCACTATATTGTGTGGCGCTCCAAGACCCTGCGCCATTTTTAGCTTTAACACTGAAATAATACGTATGATTCTGCGTAAGAGTAAGCCCTGTCGCTGTGACTTCAGGAACTGTGCCGCTTGAGGCCCAGTCGCGAATAACTGTGCCCGTAGCAGAACCATCTGTAATACGATACTGATACTCTATTACACCCGATTCAGCGTCATTGCCCGACCATTTGGCATGCAGCTGAATGCTTGAAGCTGTGTAAGGCCCGTCGATAGCCACTGTTCCAACATTGGGCGCGGTTATATCCAGATAAATTTGGGCCTGAGAATTGGTATTGAGCAAGCTTATGTTATTAGCGGCATCTATAGCCCAGGCATATAGGCGCTTCAAGCCGTTACCTGTAGAAACTATAGTATAAGTAGCTGGCTTTGAATTTAAAACAAAGCTTGATACGGGAGGCTGAGTTGATATTTCGGTTATGAGCCATCTTGTAATACCGCCTGCATCAGAGCCGTCTATAGAAACATTTACAGTGGCTGAATTCGTATATCCGGCCGTTGGACTATCTGGATTACTTACACTAAACTGATTTATCACAGGGGCCATAGTATCCGTAAATAGATTCTGGGTTACCTGCGCGATCTTCGAATCAGCCATAAAGGTATTCCACAATAACTCTGACCGGTAGTTTTCTATCATGAGAGCGATTGGCCCTAAATTAATGCCTGCATAGATAGTGCTGAATTTTTTAGACTGATCAAATGAATCTCTCGGACCGTATGGCCCCCAGAGCCTAAAGTAGTAGTCGTTGTAGTAATGCTCCAAAGCTTGATAGGATAAATTGCTCGGAAGACCGTTTGTCTCCAGATCTTTCATAAGAGGAATGGCGCTTATGGCGCCATAGGGAGGTACTGTTCCGTCATTAGCAGGTTCTCCCCCACCTGGCGCTACATATTCTCTCGGAGGCGCTCCATTCATACCGAAATAGCTTCTATCCGGCCTAAAGCACGCTGAAAGCCCCCAGTCATTCTGGCTATATGAACTATAAGTCGCGGCATTATCTATACAGAATTGTCTATTAGCTTGTGCCGCTGTTTTGGAGTTTTCCCACCAGTTGACAGGAACAGCAAATCTTGCCCCCTGCACGTTATCCGGAATATCAATTCCCGCCTTTTTAAAGTCGTACCAGCAGTGCGCGAATATATAGGTAAAGAGTGAGCCGGAATAAGAATTGTAAACATAAAAGGTCTGGCTTGCGCTCGCATAACTATTCTTACTACGAGGAAAACCATAATATGCTTTTAGAAAATCCTGATTTGTCGGATCGGACGCTATAGCAAGGAGCGATATGAGTAGAGTTTCATCGCTTGGCCTATCCCAAGTCTGTTGAATTAGACCATAATCAGGGCTCCAGCCATGATAGTATTGCCCATCGCTTGTGTCGAGGAAATAATTCCAATTGACCGCATTAAATATCGTATTCGCCTTGGCCTGAATATCGCCGCCAAAATATTTTCCGGCAGTTATAACACCGGCCAAAAGCAGCGCTGTATCAACCGTGGATACTTCCGAATTCATACTTGCTTCTCTTTTTCCATCAGGCCCTATGAAATGGAAGAAAAATCCTTCTTTACCGTAATAATCTTCTTGACCCGGTTGATTATTTTGAATATTTATCAAGGTATCCAGAGCGGCGCTTACTCTATCTTGAGCCTGTGCGGGTGTTATAGTCCAATATGGCGAACTACCATGCCTATTTGCCATTATGCATAGCGCAGTAAGTCCGAACCCTGTGGCAGCAGTACTCGAATAATTTGTATAGCACGTATCCTTTACCAGGCCATTAGCACCGGGTGTTGTTAGTATCTGGTCATAGAAATATTTGCATGCTTTTGCCTCTGTTTCGTCAAGAAGGGCGTCGGCAGTTCTTGTCGGCTGGCCGCTGCACGCTATTTTATAGAGGTAGGCCTTACCTGCATTAGCTCCGTTTAAACTGTTATTCGCGGCACCTATGATAAACTCATCGATACCATCGTTATTACTATCACCCGCTGATGAAATTGAAGATCCGAAATTATCACCTACGCTTTCACCTTTAATAGTAGCTTCTGCGGTATTATCCATGAAAAGCCCGCCAAAATAGAGATAGGTTTTACCTGTCACGCTCGTATTGTTGGGGCTTGCCGCTATAATATCGCTGTAACCGTCTCCGTTAATATCTCCGGCACATGACACCAAATGGCCAAACTCGTCATTTACCGCTTCACCTATCATCGTAAGGCTGGCGGCACTACTCGTGTTCTTGCCACCCCAATAGATATAGGCTTTGCCTGTCGCTGAACTATTCTTTTCAGCTCCTACTATAACGTCATCACAACCGTCGCCGTTAAAATCCCCGGCTGATACAGAACAACCAAAGAGATCTCCGTTAACCTGGCCGGCCATAATGATATCCGCAATATTATCTACTGAATCTCCTCCGTAATATGTATATGCTTTGCCGGGCCTATCGGTGTTAGCAGAAAGTCCCGGCGCGCCTACAATAATTCCGCTATTATTGTTGCCGTCGATATTTCTACCCGAAGCCATTGAATAGCCAAATAGGTCGCCTGTGACGCCTGTCATGGCAAGATCAGGGGTAGAGTCAACACTGTGGCCGCCAAAATAGATGTAAACCTTACCCGCGTTAACACCATTACTCCCACTGTAGGGCGCGCCTACAATAATATCATCATGGTTGTCGTTATTCATATCGCGACAGTTTACCGAATAACCGAACATGTCTCCCGCTGTCTGACCTTGTAGGATCGCATCGGGATAGTTACTTAGAGATGCTCCTCCGAAATACACATAGATTCTGCCCGCGTCCATACCGGTTTCGTCATTATAAGGTTCGCTGATAACAATATCATCATATCCATCCCCGTTAATATCGCCTGCGGCCATTGAATACCCAAAACAGCCACCGCCCGAAAAACCGCTTAATATCATATCGGCGGGCTTTGTAATATCTCCGCCGAAATATATGTACGCCTTACCGATATCTGTTCCTGCGCTACTGCTCGGAGCGCTGATAACAATATCGTTTAAGCCGCTTCCCTTAATATTCTTTGCCGACATAACAGAATAACCAAGCATATTATTCGCCGCCAAGCCTTTAACCGATGCGATGAGGTTCTCATTAATTATCGGAGGGTTATCAATAGGAGCCGTGTCATCGATTATGATATCGCCATCTTGTAGTATAAAAGAATTGAGAAGCTGTTCCTTCGTAAATAATCCGTTTATGGAGATATGTATCTCTCTGTGTCCGTCCGGATAGATCGTTACAACTAAATTCCCCATAGTG
>JAUYOL010000030.1 GCA_030695905.1 Candidatus Omnitrophota bacterium
CCAAGGCCGTCAATAGTAAAGGTGCGCTCGGGCGGCTCTTTTTTGGCATAGTGAACGAGCAAAAAACCCATCAGCGGCACAAGAAGCGCAAAAAGATAACTCTCCGACCAGATCGCGAAGATAAAAACGGCGGTAAGCACGACGGTAAGTCCCGCAAACCAGCCGGTGGATTTTTCATGGCGCTCAAACTCCGGCGCACGCCAGACGATAAAGTCCATGGGTACATTGTACCAAGACGGCTCGGCCGGCGCAATTTTGGGGCGTCCGCGAAAATCGAAACCCCGCGCGGTAATGCTGCAACCGCACGGGGTGTTTTGTGCGCCCGAGGCGCATTTACTCATCTTTGGCGTCTACGAGCGGGATAGCCAGACGCTTGTGGGCAGTGGCGATCGCTCCCTCGAGAGTCTTTAGCGCCTTGGCCGCGGGCTTCTTCCCGCCTTTCGGATTCGGAAGTTTCTTTATATACCCTTGTCTTATATTTGTCCTGTATAGACCATAACTAGTCCTACCTGTATATGTAAGGACAATGTCTTGTTATGCTCTCATATAACAGGTTATAACAAAGGATCATACTCCTGCCTTCATTCCCCAAATTTAGGTAGCGGGTCTATTTCTTTCGATTTTTTTGCAAACGGCGGGAATGCCATAAACTAGTTGTATATTTCTATCTAAAAATCAATTACTGATAACCACCGTCAACTACTAGGGTTGACCCTGTTATAAAACTTGCATCCTCCGAACATAGAAAAAGAATGACTTTTGCTATCTCTTCTGGTTGACCCCATCTTTTAAGAGCAATTTTCTCCGTTTCGCTTTTTATAAACTCTTTAGGCAAGTCTTTATTGATTTCTGTATCAATCCACCCAGGAGCAATAGTGTTAACTCTAATATCAGGAGCAAGGGATTGAGCGAAATTTCTGGTCAAACTAATTACCCCGGCTTTTGAAGTATCGTAATCTGCCGACTCCGGACTCGATGGGTCAATGCCGTTTGTAGAAGAGATATTGAGTATAGATGCACCTTTTCTATTCTTCATATTAGGAACAGCATATTTAGTGCAGAGGAAGGTTCCTATTAAGTTGACTCGTAGTGTGCGTTCCCACTGCTCAACTGTCTTTTCAAGGATTGGTAAGTCAAAGACAATGCCAGCATTGTTTACCAGAACATCAATTGCACCAAACCGCTCTACTGATTTTTTTATCAATCTTTGAACGTCAGCTTCGTTTGATACGTCAGCTTGAATCGCCACAACATCTCTGCCTAAACTTCTGATTTGTTCCACAACCGCATCAGCCGATTTCGCTTCTTTTACATAATTTACCACTACACTTGCCCCCTCTTGTGCAAAGGCAATAGCTGTAGCCCTGCCAATTCCACGACCAGAGCCAGTTATGAGAACAATCTTATCTTTAAATCTCATATCTCAAATTATACCAGTTTACTCAAGTTCATATCCATTATCGCCAGCCAATTCATCAACGGCATCTTCGACAATTGAAAAAGAGCCCAAATCTAGGTAAAAATCCCACACATATAAATATCAAGGAGCCGCCGAGTCCGCGAAGCGGCGGCTCCTTAGTTGCTTCGGAAACCGAGTTCCAAAATTGGCGGTGGGGGTGAGATTCGAACTCACGGTACCCTTTCGGATACAGCAGTTTTCAAGACTGCCGCCTTAAACCGCTCGGCCACCCCACCCGTCTCGATATTGTGACATTGTTCGGGGCCTGGCGCAATCCTTGCCATGGCGGAGCCTATCCTTTGGCAATGGCGACTCCCCAGACGTCGCGGCTGCCGGCGCCGTGCAGCGCCTTGGCGCACTCGGCCATGGTGGCGCCGGTGGTGTATACATCGTCTACCAAAAGGATCGTTTTGCGCCGGATGGCCTCCGGCTCGTTTACGCTAAAGGCGCCGGCGACGTTTTCGCGTCGCGTTCGGGCATCGGCGAGCGTGGTTTGCGCCGTGGTCTCTCGGGTGCGCCCAAGGGCGTATGCGGCGACCGGCAGCCTCAGGCGCGCGCCAAGATGGCGCGCGATAACCTCGGCCTGGTTAAATCCGCGCTCGCGA
>JAUYOL010000031.1 GCA_030695905.1 Candidatus Omnitrophota bacterium
GAGGGTCGCCTGTTCGAATCAGGCCAGGGACGCCAATTTTATGAAGAAGCAAAGAGTTTTGTGGTGGGTGTAGCTCAGCCCGGCTAGAGCACTTGACTGTGGCTCAAGACGTCGCGGGTTCAAATCCCGTCATCCACCCCAGTTTCGAGACAGTAGTCGAACCACGAGAGACTTCAATAACTCGTGTGATTTCAAGCAGTTAGAGGATTTGGTTTTTCAGGCTCGACTACTGTCCTGTTTGAGTTAGTTATTGGACGCCACTGCGAACCATAGAGCGCAGAGGTTAACATTCTAGAGGTGCTTAATTATGAATATCTTGATTGCTGTTGTAGCTACCTTTATTGTTACTGCCATATGGCAGTTATTTTCATCAAGAAAAATACGAGCAAATCACAGATTAATGACTACAGCGTTAATTAAAGAGCTTGATGAGATGGCGATGAAGCTTGGACACAAAGACTTTATAGTATATTTAAGTGCCACTAAGGGGCATGACTATGCAAATACCGCGGCCATTAATCTTAAATCATTTTATGATTCCTTTACTGATAGGGGAGCGGATTAATAACATTTTTGATTAATAAATGGAGCATAATGGATAAAAAACATTTAATAATAGGGTGGATAGTTGTTTTCATTGTATTAAGTATTTCTTCGATATGTTTTTCAGAGATTATCCATACGGCTTTCAACGAACAAGAGGTTAGCGGTTTTGATAAGCAATTAAAGAAACAGGGCATAGATATGCCGGAGGATGGTATTAATGAAATTCATAAAATTGATATAAATAATGATGGAAACGATGAATATGTTTTAACTAATACCAGTGGTTCTGGGCAATATTTTGATATTATTGGTATTTATAAAAAAGATGACGAGAAAATTCGAGATATATTTGATGAAATAAAATTACCATTACGGCGCTCAATTAGAGATGCTCGAAAAGAAACTTATGATTTAGAAGAAGGCTATGTAGGTCTTATGCGTGGGGAGGTAATTTTTGAAAGAGTTGATAAGCAAATATTTTTTACACTCATTGAACGAAGCGAAGATCGTCCATCTCCCTGGGCGTATAAATTTTTATGGAATAAAAATGGTATTGAGTTAATAGCTTCCGATTCGCTTGCGAGGGGAAGACCCCTCGAGGGTGAAGCGAAAATGGAATTAATTCTAGTATTAATAATCGCTTTTGCAGCACATACAATAAGCATATTGCTAGCCCTATATATTTATGACGACGCAAGGCGAAGATATGTCGCCAAGATCTGGCCATTTATGTGGGCGGCCTTAGTGTACTGTGCATGGCTATTTCTTGGTTGGATATACTTTTTATCAAGACCCCCGATTACAATTCGAGATATCAAAAAACGTTCAAAGTTAAAAACAATTGTTATATGGCTTATATCATATCCCGTGGTTATTATTGTGTTCCTTTTAGTTGTTGCGGCACGTAGTTTTCTAAAAAATATTTAAACTAACCTCTTGACAATACAACCATTTAGTTGTATACTTTATATAGGTGGAGATGAGGCTTTGTGGGTAGGATAGTAAGCTATTATTATTTGACAGAATCCGGCAAATGTCCGGTAAGAGAATTTATAGATTCTTTGGATTTTAAAACACAACGTAAGTTCTTTTTTGTTAAAGAGTTATTAGAAGAATTTGGCCATAAACTGCCTTATCCGCATGCTAAATATATAGGAAATGATGTATTTGAGCTAAGATTTAGAGGACAAGAGGGGCATATAAGAGTTTTATATTTCTTTTACCATCAAGATAGGGTTATATTTACTAACGGATTTATTAAGAAAACCGGCAAAACGCCAAAGAATGAAATAGAAACAGCAATAGAAAGAAGAAGTAAATATTTAAGCAAAACCAAAGGGGATGATTATAATGAAGATAGAAAGAGTAGATGAACATTTAAAAGAGAAGTTAAAAGACCCTTATTTTAAAGAACTATATGAGCTTGAAGAGCAAAAATTAAAGATTGTCAAGCACATCATTGACTATCGCATCAAAAATGATTTAACACAAGGAGATCTTGCTAAAAAGATAGGGGTGACGCAGCAGCACATATCAAAAATAGAAAATGGCGAATTTAGCAGCATGTCTACACTTGAAAAGGTGCTTTTATCCATAGGCTATACTGTAAAGATCCAGGCAACGCCATTACGGGGAAGTATAAGGCATAGAATAGAGCAGATTATTCATCCCAAGAAAAAAGTTCAGTTCGCGTAAGTAGTTGGAAAGGGGATGTCGAGAGATATCTCGAGCCGAGCGCGCCTTCTTCGGTAAAATGCTATAACTAGCTGTGCTGTAGGCTGTTGTGTGACTCGACTACTGTCTCGTTTGGGACCCCAGTTTTTGGATAGAAGTCGAACCATTTAATTATAACTAACAGGAAACCTATATGAGATTTAATCCATTTCGTCCTGGTAGTATCGTTCCTCCCGGAATGTTTTGTGGGCGCATCGAAGAAATTATGGCCCTAGAACGTATTTTATTCCAGACATCCAAAGGTAATCCTAATCATTTTTTATTGCAAGGTGAAAGGGGGATTGGTAAATCTTCATTGCTGTACTATATGCAATGTGTGGCGACTGGACAGATACTAGCGCTCGATGGACAGAAGTTTAAATTTATTAAAGTGAATTTGGAATTGACGCCTGCAAATTCGTATGTAGATATCATTAAGAAGCTAGGTACAGAACTTCAGAGAGAAGTGGCGTCATATAGTGGCGCGAAGGAATTACTTAAAACAGCTTGGAGCTTCCTGAAAAATTGGGAAGTTGCCGGAGTCAGATATAATACGCCTGCTACATCACTTAATCCTGAGGAATTATTAGATGATTTAACGCATACGATTTCAAAGACTTTGGAAGAATTTGGTGGTGAGATAAGCGGAATTATAGTTTTGATTGATGAAGCTGACAAACCAAATGAATCTGCCAGGTTAGGCGAGTTATTAAAAATTTTAACCGAACGTTTAACAAAAAAAGGTGCAGATAGAATTTGTTTTGGATTATCGGGCTTGCCAGATGTGGTAAGAAAACTAAAAAGTAGTCATGAGTCTTCGCCACGTATCTTTGAAATTTTTACTTTGCAATGTTTATCCCTAGAAGAAAGAAAAGAGGTTGTGCGTTCTGGATTAAGACGTGCAGAGAAAGAAAATGGTTTTGCAGTAACAATTACGCCTGAAGCAGAAAATTGGATTGGATGGTGGTCGGAAGGTTTTCCTCATTTTGTACAACAGTTTGCACATTCTGCTTTTGACACGGATATCGATAATAATATAGATGAAAATGATGTTGATAAAGGTGCTTTTAAGGAAAATGGGGCTTTTCAACAACTTGGGGTAAAATATTTTGAAGAAATGTATTTTGATAAAATTAATTCAGATGAATATAGGGAAGTTCTAAAAGCGATGTCTCAAATAGATATTGAAATAAAAGGAAGCTGGATTTCAAGGCAGCAGATTAGGGATAAATTAGATAAAAATGAAATTAAAATGAAGCCGACAACTTTCAATAATGCAGTTAGAACATTATTACAAAGAAAGATTATTGTCCCTAAGCCTGGTTCTAAAGGTCAGTATCGGTTTCCTACAACTTCTTTTGGTGTATGGATACGGGGATATTCTCAGGCAAAAATACAATCAGCAGCCTTGAAATAACCCATTTATTTACGCAATAGGAAAATAGTAATAGTATATTTTTTATCTCACCATCCCAGAAATCAGCGAGGAATTGCCTCTCTGAATTGCGGAATGTGGTACATATTAAGGTGTTTGATACATCAAGTGTCATTTGAGGGTTAGAGAGGTTTCCCCTCGGCTCATACGAGAGGGACCCCATTTTTTGGAATAGAAGAAAATATGGAAATAGTAGATAAGAAAATTACAATAAACGAGCTTAAGAAAACAGCTGCAAATACTTTTGGGGATTTGGTAAAAGCAGTTGTTGATGTGGATAGGGAGTTAATCGCCCTTGATGCCGAGCTTCATTCGGATTTGGAAGCGCTGCTTATTGAGGATGGATCGAAGCAGAAAAGTTTATGGGGGATTAACCTTTATCCGGAATTAAAAGGAGATGGGTTTATTGAATTTGATTCACTGATTAATATACGTCCGTCCGTACCAAATAGAAGTCGCGGCGTGGAAAACGAAGAAATGCAGAAAAGAATAATATTGATAGTCGCTAAATGGATAATCCTATGAGTTATCAACATAAGGATCTCGCGTCAGGTCGATGGAATAGTCTATCGTTCCTGGAGCAAATGGCGAATATAGGCAGCGAAGTCGAGCGTGCTTTAAGCTGGCAGGCAAAAGATAATATTGCATATAGCCAAAAAGCCTTTGAACGTGCTCTTGAGCTTTTGGATTTAACATTGGATAATAGCGAAGCCCATGCTCGTATTAAAGAGCTTAGCCGTATGCGTGAAGCCATTGTTGATTATTTTATGGGCTCAAATATGTTTAATTCCACAGCGGAGTCCTGGAGAAGATATTTCTTACCCTTTGCCTATTCAGTTCGTTCCCATAGTTAAACCTTAAACATTAATTTAGATAAATCTTAAATTTGATTGCATCTTCCGTAGAGGATTGGTAACCTCAGATTCACCCTGGGCTGTATACGGAGAGGGCGCCCCATCGTTGAATTTGATCGCCCGCCGTGAGGGGAGACGCCCAATTATTTTTGATTCGGTTTCGGATATCCGGGTTATATAATATACCGCCATGTTCGAAACCTATCGCCATCTTAGACACAAATATCCTAAAATCTCCTTATATCAAGAACGACGCCTTATCAAGCAAGCGCAGGGGCGCTCCAAGAAAAAGAAGAATGAGCTTGTAGAACGCCATGTCTGGTTTGTAATCTTCCGGATCAATAATATAGCATTCCCGGCATATCGCGCTCGTTTCGGGGAAGAGATCCTATCACAAGCCATATTTATCTTATATGAAAAAGTTAAAACTTACGACTTAAGATATAAGGATAAGAAAGGTAACTTAAAACCCGTCCGGTTTAGCTCTTATATTTGGAAAAGGATAGACGGCTTTATTATCGATTGCTTTAAGAGTGAGCTTAGTAGGGAAAAAATAAATATAAAAAAGCTTGACAATCTATAAGTTGCATAGTAAAGTAGTTTCGAAATACATAAACTATGAAAATAACTATAAGGAGGCGTAGCAATGGATAAGAATATGGAAGAGCGAATGTTTCAAATGCATGCCGAGGTTTGTAAAAGCATGGCTAACCCAACACGGTTAAAGATCATAAATTTATTGGGCGAAGGAGAAAAAAGCGTTGAAGAATTAAGGAAAAGTCTCAAATTACCTAAAGCGAATCTTTCTCAACATTTGAGCATACTACGCCAGCGTAGGATCGTTGCCGCAAGAAGAGAGGGTCTTAATGTTTACTATAAATGCGCAAATCAAAAAATGCTCAAAGCCTGTGCGATCTTACGAGAAGTGTTGATGGAGCAACTCGCAGACAGCGGCCGTTTAGGTAAATGGATAGATAAGGGGGAGAAATGACCCATTCGACAAGCTCAGGGTCATCCTGAGCGACTGAAAGGAGCCGAAGGATGAAACTCGAACGTTTAACGCAAATCGGTTTAGACCGCCCTAAGCTTATTATTGGACTCGTAATTGTCATTAGCCTTTTCTTCATGGCGCAGTTTCCAAAGATTACAATCGATACCGATCCCAAGCATATGCTTCCTGCGGATTCTCCCGTTCGCCAGTATAACGATAAGGTGGAAAAAGACTTTGTCCTTCATCCTGATGTGATTGTATTAGGAATAGTCAATACGGATGGGGTTTTTAACCCGCAGACCCTTACCTATATTAAGGATCTGACGAATGCTGTTCGGCAGATCCCCGGCGTAATCGTGCGGGATGTGGATAGTTTGTCAACCGTAGAGAATGTATTTTCTAATGAGGGTGAGCTTGTTGTCAGGCCTGCTTTAGGTGATATTCCACAGACTGAAAGTACGCTATCAGCTTTGCGCAAAAGCATTTTAGATAACTCGCTTTTTGCGGGGCGATTTATTTCTTCGGACGGGAAAGCCGTAGCGATCTTTATCCCTATAGAGCCGACCGCCAACGGTAAGGAAATAGCAGATAAAATCCGTACAGTACTGCCGAAAAATTCAGGTCAGAATCATTTTTATCTTGCAGGAGATCCGGTTGCCCGCGATACATTCGGAACAGAGATGTTTCGCCAGATGGCACTTTTTTCTCCTATAGCTGGTTTTGTGATGTGTGTCGCGTTATGGTTTATGTTTCGCAATGTCACCGTGATTATTGCTAACATGGCTGTTGCAATGATCAGTATCATCTGGAGCATGGGAGGAATGATCGGCTTAGGGCTTCCTGTCCATATCATGAGCTCTATGGCCCCGGTATTTTTAATGGCTATTGCAACCGATGCGGTTCACATTTTTAATGAGTTTGCCTTCCGATTAGGTGAAGGGCACGATAAACGCAAGGCCATTCTGGAAACAATGAAAGTTGTTGCTCATCCAGTCTTTTATTCGGATGTCACCACAGCCGTGGGTTTTGCCGCGCTTGCGACAGTTACCATCGTTCCGGTCAAGATTTTCGGGCTTGTTGTTGCGTTTGGGACACTGGTTATCCTTCTTATGAGCTATACCTTTGTTCCGGCTCTACTTATGCTTATTCCCGAAAAGCATATTTTAAAGCTTGCATCAGCGCAGGGAAAAGGAGATAAGCTACCCCCGTCGCTTTTACGTTTGGGACGTTTTTGTGTAGAAAAGGCCAAGCCAATCATACTTGTGGGTATCGTGCTGTTTATAGTGGCGATGGCAGGCCTTACGCGCATTCATGTTAATAACAATATGGTCCATTGGTTTAAATTCAATAGTGAAGTCAGGTCCGCAGATCGTCTCATGAATAAATATCTCGGTGGAACTTCCACAGCCTATTTGGTCGTTCAGGCCAAAGACGATGGTGCTGTGGGGGATCCCGTGTTTTTACGTCAAATTGAAGGCCTTCAGCGTGAATTGGAAAAAGACCCCCTTGTTGGGAAGACATTTTCCCTGGCAGACTATATTAAACGCACGAATCTGGTTATGCATGATGATGCACCGCTATTCAATCGCATACCGGATTCTAAGCAAGAAGTAGGGCAATACCTGTTTCTTTTACAATCAGCGGCAAAACCTCGGCACCTTGATAACGTTGCTGATTTTTCTCTTAAAACTGCCAATATAATTATTCAGTTGAAAAGTTGGGATGCTGATACGATGAAGTCAGTAATTAGCCGGGCAAATAGCTTCTTTGCTTCGCATCCGTTGCCGGAAGGAGCGAATTTTAAACCAGCTGGAATCGCCTATTTTAATATGGTATGGAACCATGAGGTGCTTTGGGGGATGGTTAACAGCTTCCTCTGGGGGCTCGTTCTGGTATTGATACTCCTTCTCTTCCAGACCCGTTCGTTTTTGTGGGGGGTATTGAGTTTTCTGCCGCTTCTTTTCACAATCGCGTTGATTTATGGCGTAGTCGGGTTAATCGGAAAAGACTTTGATATGCCGGTTGCCGTGCTATCCACACTTTCCTTGGGCATGGCTATTGATTTTGCTATCCATTTCGTTGGGCGGTTCCATCAGCGGTATAAAGAAGACCCTCGCCTTAAAGAGGCGCTTATTTGGACGGTAGCCAGACCGGGGAAAGGCATTTTTCTTAATGCCACCCTTTTTGCCACGGGATTTGCAGTAATGGCTTTTGCAGCCTTAACTCCATATATCACCGTTGGAGTATTTATGGCGGCAATTATGGTTCTTTCATCGGTAATGAGTGTTATTTATCTACCAGCCCTAATTCAATTAGGGCGTAGAAAACTAATCAAGGAAGGTGGCGTATGAAAAAAATACTCTATGTTTCAGCTGTTGTTTTTATGTTATTTGTGAGCGGTTTTTACACGAATAATGTTTATGCCGAAGACACGCAAAGCGGAAAGACGGCGATGAGTGATATGCTTTTAGCTTATTACTATCCTCAGATAGATGCTAAAAGCGAGATATCTATGCGCATCGTGAACCGTCAAGGCCAAGTCCGAGAGCGGCGCTTAACCATGCTTCGTCTTAATGATACACCCGGCGGCGATCAGTCTTATTACATCTATTTTCACGAACCTGCAGATGTTAAAGGGATGAGTTTTCTGGTATTGAAGCACATTGGCCGCGATGATGATCGCTGGATGTATTTACCTGCGATAGATCTGGTCAAGCGCATTGCTTCAAGTGACAAGCGTACTAGCTTTGCGGGATCAGACTTTACTTATGAGGATGTTTCAGGACGCGCTCTTGATGAGGACGCTAATGATCTGATGGGCGAAGAAAGTCTTGGCACGCAACCCTGCCTTGTGGTTAAAAGCACGCCGAAACGTCCGGACGAAGCAGGATTTAGCTATCGGAAATTCTGGATTGATAAAGTAACGCATCTTCCGCTTAAAGTAGAGCACTATGACCTCAAGGGAAAGCTTTACAAGGTTTATGAAACCCAGGAGATTCAAACTATTCAAGGCACACCGACAATCGCGAAAGCGGTAATGAAGGATCTCGAGGGTGAGCGGTATACCGAAATTACTATGAAAAAAGTTTCCTATAATGTGGGAGTTACCTCGGATATTTTCCAAGAAAGACTACTACGCAGACCTCCTAGACAATGGATTGGAGATTAAAAAGAACTTTATTCTTGTTAAAGCTGATTACCATGACAAAGATGAATATTAATAAAATATTGGCAATTCTGATGGCGATAGCTATGGTAAGTATGTGTGTGTCCACCGTAGCGCCTGCCGCCGAAGCGCCAAAGCTCCATGGCTTTGTCGAAACCGACATTGGGCTGAAAGTTAATGATGACAAGCTGGCGTCGAAGAATGGCTACAATATGGCAGAGCAGCGGGCAGAGTTCAAGCTACGGTATTTTCCTGATGAGCTTGCCATCCTTAAAGAGTGGAACACCGAGATCTTCTTCAAGACCGATGTCCTCATGGATGAGTATACGGAACAACCAAAGTGGTGGGGGCCACGGGAACTATATATAGCTTTTACGCCCTTCAGTTTCGCGGATGTTAAGATCGGCGAACAGATACTGACATGGGGCACGGGGGACTATATATTCATAAACGACCAGTTCCCGAAAGACTACACATCGTTCATCATAGGAAGGGACGATGAGTATCTTAAGCTGCCGTCATATGCGGGACGTCTTACGCTCTCTAGTTCGTTCGCATCTCTCGACCTTGTGGCCATACCGGCATTTACGCCTAATAATGTGCCGAATGGAAACAGGATCTCCTTCTTTGATCCATTGTTTAACCGGATAGTTGGGACGCAGTCTAACCGATACTTTGTCGAGCCTCCGATGAAGATCAGTAATACCGAAGTGGCAGCGCGGCTTTATGGGACAGTGAATAGCTACGAATGGGCTCTCTATTATAACCACGGTTATTATAAGAGTCCCGTAGGTTACAAGAACCAACAGACAGGGTTGCTTTATTATCCCGAGCTCGATGTCTACGGAGCAAGCATCCAGGGGCCCGTTCCGGTTGTTGGCGGCATAGTTAATTTTGAAACAGGCCTCCTGGATTCAAAAGAAGATGATTATGCCAAGAACCGATTAGTGCAAGATTCGACCGTGCAGTATCTCGTTGGGTATAAGCGTGGGTTCAAGAACGATTTTGAAGTGGGTCTCCAGTACTATATTATACAGATGCTTCACTATGCTGCCTATAAGAACAGCCTTCTACCCGGGGACTCACAAGATGACAAGGTATATCAGCAGTTCACGTTGCGACTAACAAAGCTCTTCGCGAACCAAACGGTTAACGCGTCCATCTTTGTATTTTATAGTCCCGTAGACCACGATACATACCTCAGGCCTTCACTCTCATGGAAAGCCACAGATGCGTGGAGTATTGTCATTGGCGGTAATATATTTCTCGGAAACCAAAATAATGCGGATTGGGGCCAGTTTAAGGGCGATTCTAATATTTATTGCCGTTTACGTTACAGTTATTAAGCCCTTCGACAGGCTCAGGGCTTAATCCTGAGCGAAGCCGAAGGATTAAGGAGGAGCGTCATGGTGGATAGAACTTTGCGTGGTATCGCAGGCTCATTCATACTTATAAGTCTCGTGCTGGCTCATTACGTAAGTCCGATATGGCTATGGTTTACCGCATTCGTAGGGTTTAATCTCTTCCAATCCGCATTTACGAACTGGTGTCCGATGATGTGGGTGTTGAAAAAGTGTGGGGTGAAATAAAACAAAAATATGAGGCTTGATATGAAACATCATAACCTGCATGGGCTGCTAATAATTATGTTAATTTTGACCTCAGCGGTTTTCACATTGAGACAGGAACAAGCCGGAGCCGAAGGTGCGTCTAGATTCATTCCTGAGACTGGAAATCAAGTCCCTGATTTTGCCCTGAATGATTTTAATGGCGGAAAATTCGTGCTTTCGGAGCCTAAAAAAGATACCAGTGCCATCCTTTTATGGTTTACCAATCTCTGTGGTGGTTGTCAGATGAAACTTCCCGAAATAGAAAAGGTTGACAATCTCTATAAAGAAAAGGGAGTTGAGGTAATCGCTATAAGTGTACTTGGAGAAGACAGAAAAACTGTTGAAAATATAATTCGTGAAAAGGGAATAACATTTAGATTTCTATACGACCCACAGGGTGAAGTGACAGGGCTATTTAGCGGAGAATATTATCCGGGCGCCTGCCCTTTAAAGAATATTTTTCTGATAGATAGAAACAGAAAAATCATATATGTAAGCCATTACCCCGGAATAGAAGAATCAGAACTAATTGTACAGTTAGAAAAAATAAAGAAAAAGTAAAACATTGTATAATATCTGCATAATTCAAAAGGAGACGAAGATGAAGAAAAAAATAATTGAGATCTCAACGTTGTTGATATTGGTAGCATTTGCAAGGGATGTATGGGCATACCCACCTGCTGTTGGGATACTCGGAGAGGCGAAAAATTGTCTTTCCTGTCACGTGAATAACGGGCCCTGGAAAGATGATGGGTTGACTATTATTGATATTCTGGACAAGGGGACAAAAAAGTCGTTAAAACAGATTGATGGGAGCTTTCTCATTGAGGTCAAGAGGGGTGAGAAAAAAACAATCCTCACAGTAATCGGTCGCTCAAAAGCAGACAAAGAGGAATCTCCTTACAGAAATGCTTGGCTTTATGTAGATCCTAGAACCATAGGAACAACTTCTTTGTCAAAGTTCGCGCCCGGATGGGATGTGAATTTACCGATGTCATGCAGAATTGTCGGGGATACATTAGAAGGATATGAAGGAACAAAAATTTCTGTTCTTCCAATGACAATTCAACCTTCTGATGCTGCCCAAGATGCAGAATTGATGCTCCAGGTTATGCCTACAAAAGGTGAATCTGTCAAAGGCAAACCAAAAGAAGGAATGATAGGCAACTATTTTGAACGAAAGGTTAAGTTAAAAGTCATGGACTAATGTCGTAAAAAGAGAATATCCAAAGGTCGATTTCATTACGGATACCCAGAAAGACGCCTTATGACATTGACTTATGGATAAAGTTACCAAGAAAGAAAGGGTGCATTATGGATAAAATTACAGTTATTTTAAATGAAGGACCAAATACTATGCGTTCATGGAATGGGATACGCCTGGCCGGGGGCCTGTTGGATGTGAATATAGAGGCAGAGATAATTTTGTTCGATGAAGCGGTTTTCTGCGCTAAGAAAGCACAAAATCCTCCGGAGGAATTGAAAGGCTTAAACCTCGCCCAAAAATTATCAGAATTAATCAAGCTGGGCGTTAAAGTCTTGGTTTGCGGAAGTTGCTGTGAAGCAAGAGGACTGAAAAAGGAAGAGTTAATCGAAGGTGCCGAAGTCTGTTGCCTGACAGATGTTGCCAATGCCATAAAAACAAGCAAACAAACGCTGGTATTTTAGAGGAGGTATCAAATGCTCAATATAAACCCGGATGAAATCAAGAAATTAGTTAAGAATAAATATAGCGAAGTATCAAAAAACCCTTGTGGTGTATTTAATTTTCCGGTAGGCAAAATGTTTGCCTTAAAAGTAGGCTATCCTAAAGAGGTATTGGATAAATTGCCCTCTTCCCTGACCGAATCCTTTACCGGAGCGAATAACCCCCAATCCTTTATAGAATTAAAAAAAGGAGAGGTGGTCTTAGATCTGGGTTGTGGAGCAGGGTTGGATCTTTACTTTTATGCCAAGGCCGTCGGAGAAAAGGGCAAAGCTTATGGCCTCGACATCTCAGAAGATATGATGAACAAGGCAAAACGAAACATGGAACTGGCAGGGATAAAGAACACGGAAATTTCTGTAGGTGAATCCGACAATCTCTCCTTTAACGATAATTTTTTTGACGTCGTTGCCAGTAACGGCATATATAACCTTTCTCCTGATAAAGAAGCAGTGATGAAAGAAGTTTACCGCGTATTAAAACCGGGAGGCCGGACTGTATTTTGTGAGATTGTTTTAAAAGAGCTTTTGTCGGAAGAGGAAAGAAAAAGTCACAGCGATTGGTTCAGGTGCATCGGAGGCGCGTTAGTGGAAAAGGACTTCCTGGCTCTTATGGAGAAAACGGGATTCAAGAACATAGAAGTCATCTCTAAATGCCGCAATGCCAGAACAGGTCACCTATTAGCCCTTTGCGCTAACATCAAGGCTTATAAGATATAAAAATAAAACTTTTTCATGAAAATATTTATTGATAGGTCTTTTTTGTTGCGTTATCATATATGCATATACGAATATGAAAAAGAAAACATATCCCATAAAGTTGTGCACTGGTTTTTTCAGGGCATTATCCGATCTAACGCGGCTTAATATCGTAATGCTGCTTGTACGAGAAGTCGTTTAAACTGACACACGGGCAGATGAAGAAGTGCAGGCACTTCCCACGAGATTCATTTAGAAGAAGTGCCCTCCGAAGCTCCCTCTCGTTTACGCATAGGGGAGCGTAGGAGGGCAACATGTTATGTATTGCGTCTATATCCTCCAGAGCCTAAAAGACAAAAGTTATTGCACGGGCCTTGCTACGGATGTAGAAGCTCGTCTGAAAAAGCCCTGCATTTTGAGAAATAGCTTAAATCCGATTAGCAGCGGAATACTTGCCATAAGAAGCATTTGATGATATAATTGTATCACATATTGAAGCGATTAATAGCCATAATCGCCTCAGAAAGCATACATATGAAGTATATTTGGGAACGCAAAAACTGGTTTGATTTCAAATATGACAACGCGGTTTTACTTAAACCATTAAGTGAACTACGTGTATTACAAGGTAAGCTATTAGGGCGCCTTGCGTCTTTGGACATCAAGCTTGAAACTGAGGCCCAAGGTGCTATTCTAGTTGAAGAAACCGTTCGTACCGCAGAAATCGAAGGGCAAAAGCTAAATCGTGATGAAGTCCGATCATCGGTAGCTGTGAAGCTTGGCCTACCGTATGGCGTAGGTCCACATAATAGGAATATTGACGGCCTCGTAGATGTTTTACTGGACGCCGTTCGTTTTCACGATAAACCTCTAACGCTCGAACGGCTTAATGGCTGGCACGCAGCATTGTTCCCTACAGGTTATTCCGGATTAAGAAAGATTAAAACCGGTAAGCCAAGAGGCGATGAGCTTATGCAAATAGTGTCCGGTCCTGCCGGTAAGGAAAAAGTACATTTTGAGGCATTGCCAAGAGATCGCCTCGATGAGGAGATGCGACTTTTCCTAAAATGGTGGAATTCATCTCAAGGTAGCTCTGACGGCATACTGCGTGCCGCTGTTGCTCATCTGCGTTTTTTAACGATCCATCCTTATGAAGATGGCAATGGGCGACTTGCACGGGCTATAACAGATATGGCGTTAGCGCAGGATGAAAAGATGAGGGTGAGGTTTTACAGCGTCTCTTCCCAGGTTATGCGTTCGAGAAATGAATACTATAATATCCTCGAAGGTGTACAACGTTGCCGTATTGAGCCAACAGAATGGTTTTTGTGGTTTATTAAATGTATTACTATGTCTATCGAGGATTCACGCGATATCATAGCAAATGTCTTTATGAAGATCGATTTCTGGAACCAGCACGCCCAAGATGAGCTTAATGATAGGCAGAAGAAGATTATCAATCGTATGTTGGAGCTAGGTCCGGGTAATTTTACCGACGGGCTGACGACGCGAAAATATGTAAGTATAACAAAAGCAAGCCGTGCTACGGCATTCCGTGAGATTTCAGATATGCTAGATAAAAAGATACTACACCAATTGTCCGGCAAGGGCCGCAGTGTTCACTATGATTTAATCTGGCCGCAGGTAGGGAAGTAGAGAGGCGGGTCGTTTTGACGCAGAAAGGCGTCTCTAACGTGCTTGATCCAGCGACCCTAAATTTGACGCCACTGCGAACCATAAAAGGCTTGAAATGGGGCCATCCCACAAAGTGACATCTTAGTACATGGAGTGTCCCCATGTGGGATGGGCCTAATAGCGAGAGGTTTCCCCTCGGCTTATATGATAAGAACCTCAACATTAAAGCCTATGATCGGAACATCAGTCATAGGCTTTTTCATTATTTTTAATAAAATACTTGAGAAAGTGAAATATATATCGTATTATCCATATAATACGATTAAGGATATGTGCGCATGATTTCCGATTATAAAAAAGAAAGCGAGATCTTAAAAGCGCTGGCCCATCCGATACGCCTTAAGATGGTAGAAGGCTTAATGCATAATGAGTGCAATGTAAAAAAAATAGTAAAAGCTTTAAGGATCCCGCAGTCCACAGCCTCGCAGCATCTGGCACTCCTTAAGGCCAAGGGAATAGTCCAGATGAGAAAAGAAGGCGTTAAGACGTGTTATCGTGTCCTTGATGCCAAGATCTCCGAACTGATAAAAATATTGGGTAAATAAATATCACAGGTGAGCCATGAGTGTTGCGAAAGCGAAAGCATATTATACTGATAGAAGCGGTCCTAAGAAACTGAATTGCGCCCAGGTGGTAATAGCGGCGTTCAGGGAGAAATTCGATTTAGATGAAAATACTGTTCATCTATTTGCGTCTTTTGGCAGCGGCAGAGCTCCGGAAGGCGAATGCGGAGCTCTATACGCCGCAAAATTTATTTTAGACAAGAATTATCAGGATAAAACAGAAGAATGCCGTAATATATTCATGTCTAAAGCAGGTTCTATAAAGTGCAAGGAGATAAGACGGCTTAAGAAGCTTTCGTGTATCGGTTGTGTCGAAACGGCGGCGGGTTTTCTTGATAAGGCCGGCAAAAGTTGGTAAAGGTACGTGTTCGCTCTTTTTTTAATTGAGTTATTGGTTTGTCGCGATACTTTGATCTGGAGCTTGGCCCTCTTCTTCCTTAGACTGGGCATTCTTCTTTTCTAATTTTTTCTGTTCTTTTTCTTCTCTCTTCTTTTTCTTCGCCAATTCTCTTTGGTATTTCTTATACGAATAGTTATCTCTGGCCACGCATCCTCCTTTTGTCTTTAATTTTATGCATGTGTTACAGCAGCAGCCTGCTTGGCTAAAGCTATATGCTGATGAACATGACAGTATGCCGAGAAATTATATATGCTTAAAAGCTGCTTACAGCTGCCGAGCTTGCAAAATCTGCGTTTTTTTATAGATCTTACTATCTTAGCCATATTATTGCCTCTTTTCATTATTTAGTTCACGCAGCGCCTCGCCTGCAATTTCATCCACCAGCTCTTTTACCGATACGATTTTTTTAACTCTCGATACATTACTACCGGCAAAAACAACAGCATTATCTATGTCGCCCTGCGCCGCGTTACAAAGGGCTTTGGCGATACAGTATGGCGCGGTTGCCGGATCGCATGTCCTAAGACATTTATAGCGGCAATTGAATGGAACCCTTTCGCCGGAAATAAGTCTGTCCGTGAAGCGGTTTTTAATTGCCCTGGCAGGCATCCCGACAGGGCTGTCGATTATGATGACGTCATCACTACCGGCTTCCAGGTACTTAGATTTAAATTTTTCTGAAACCGAACACTCAAAAGTCGTGACAAAGCGCGTAGCCATCTGGACTGCCCCGGCTCCCATATTTAAAAATCGCGCCATGTCTTTGCCATCAAAAATACCGCCCGCAGGGATTACCGGTATGTGCGCGTTATATTCTTTTTCGTATCCACTTGCCATCTTTAAGACCGAAGTAAACAGATCCTCAACCCGCTCTTCCGTATGTCCGAGTAAATCGGCAAGCTTGAATCCTATATGTCCGCCTGCCATAGAACCCTCTACCACAATCGCGGCGGGCAATATATTGTACCGTTTTTTCCAGGTCTTGATGATTAGGTCGGCTGCCCGCGCCGATGAAACTATAGGAATAAGTTTCGTGGATGACCCTTCAGTGTACTCCGGCAGTTTTAGAGGTAATCCCGCCCCCGATACGATGAAATCCGTATGTTCTTTAGCAGCGGTCCTTACAAGATCCTCAAAGTTGCTCAATGCTACCATGATGTTGACCCCAACAACGCCTCGGGTCAATCGCTTTGCTTCTCTTATCTCATTGCTAAGGGCTTCATTAGAAGCCTCAACAAATTCTCTTCCTTGTTCATCTATGCCATATGCTAATCCAACACTGGCAATAGTTCCTGCGCCGCCGCAATTGGCTACTGCGCTTGCCAGAGACGCAGTCGACACCTGGACTCCCATGCCTCCCTGGACGATAGGCACCTTGACTTCAAGATCACCTATTAAAAGCGGCTTTAACGTATTAATCATGTAAAATCACCTTTCCAAATAGCCCACGAAGAATTTCTTATGTTTCAAAAAAATTGGGACGTGTTAAAATGTAACACGTCCCAATAGTTACAATTATGTTTCAATGAACTTATTATTTAACGCCCGCTATTCTTGCGTTTAGAGAAACAATCCTTGCAATATACCGGACGATCTTCTCTTGGCTTAAACGGCACTTCACATTCTTTCTTGCAATCTGCGCAGGTCGCTTTATGCATCTCTCTTGGACCTGAACCGAATCCACCGCCGCCTTGATACCCCATGTTGCCTCCTTTTTTAACCTTGACTAAGGATCCTTTCACGTTTGAAACGCCCCTCAGCCTTTCGCGTATTATACCTTTAAATGGACAAAAACTCAAGCATAATAAAAATACGGGAAGATTTTGCTTGTCTGGGCCGTTTATTCGGATATAATGGACAGCACACAAAATATAGGAGGGTTAAAGGCATGTTAAAATCGATTAAAGGCACCAAGACAGAGAAAAATCTATTAAAAGCGTTTGCTGGTGAATCGCAGGCAAGAAACAGGTACACATATTTCGCCTCAGCCGCGAAGAAAGAAGGTTTTGAACAGATAGCAAACATATTTACCGAGACAGCCGAGAATGAGAAGGAGCATGCCAAGGTATTTTTTAAGCATCTTGAAGGCGGCGACGTCGAAATAACGGCTACGTATCCCGCAGGCGCGATAAAAGACACAAAAACAAACCTTGGGGAGGCAGCCGCCGGAGAGAATTTAGAATGGACAACGCTATACTCAGATTTTGCGAAGATAGCCAAGGATGAGGGTTTCCCGGAAGTGGCAAGGTCATTTGAGCAGATTGCGAAAGTTGAGAAATTTCACGAGTCGCGATATAGGAAGTTGATCAATAACATAGCGAATAAAGAAATCTTCGGCAAGAAGGTGTCAGTGAAGTGGCACTGTATAAATTGCGGATATGTAACTGAGGGTAGCGAAGCGCCGAAGGAATGTCCGGCCTGCAAGCATCCGCAAAGCTACTATGAGGTTTTGGCTGAAAACTTTTGAGCGAAGTTAGTTAATAGGTAGTGGCAGAAGAAACAATGGTTCCGGGTCTTGCCGGGGAAGCGCGCGCCATTTTTTTCAAGAGAGCGTCTTATAGAATGTAGCCCCTTGCCGAATATTGCCGATACAAATCTATTTTTCCCGGCGTTACCAAGAAGTTTTTTCGGAGTATCTGTTTTAATGGAGCCTATTGTAAGTATATCCGAATCGTTTGCGTACCCGCAGCACGGCTTTACCGTTCCATCCGCAAGCACAAAGAATGCGTTTCCCGGCCCACGGCAAAAGTCATCCTTGAACCATTTTCCATCCCATAGGTCTTTTAATTTCGCGGCTTTTCCTACGGCAGACAGATCAAGATAAAATATTTTTATAAATAATCCAGCTCTTCTTATAGACGCATTTTTTGGTGAACTAAATTTTATATGGGCCTTTAAGACGTGCGCCAGCCGTGCTAAAATCTTGCGAGTTTGGCCATCTTTCGCGCCTATTACCGCGGCAATAGACACTATGTCAGGCCGGTTAAATATATCTATTGCCGTTTCTATGAATAGAGCAACTTTCTTAAGGTCCTGGCGGTGGAATGCGTCAACGCTGACGCATATATCGCCATCATAGCCAGCGTCGAATATTTTCTTAAGCTTTACGGTTAACTCATTTTTTGTGCCAAACCATACAGCGTTTGTCATTATGCGGTTAAAAGATATATTTCGGTGTATAGCTTCTTTTATGATATTACTTAATGAGCCTGTTGCGAGGAAAGGTTCGCCGCCTGTAAATCCGACACGCTTGATTCCGAAATCTGCGCAAGCGTTAATAAATTTTATGGCGGTTTTGGTATTTAGGGAAGATCGTCCTTTTTTGACAGCACAATGGGAGCAGGTGAGGTTGCACCGGCCTGTTAGTGAAAATAAAATTTCACTGGGCTTAAATCGAAGCTTCTTCATAATGGCTATATTATAGGAGATAATGGCCTATAAGGTCAATAGTCGGCCCGAATTTACTTTGATAATAACCGTATTAGGGTTATAATTGTCAAATATGAATGCAAGGCCAAAGATAATAAACACCCCGTTTAATTATTACTTCGGGGTATTTTTGAATTTAAACTGCAGCCTGCCGTGTGAATACTGTGTGCAGAAGATAACCCTGCCGGATGTGCAGATTGCCCATTATCCGATAGTGTCAGGCGCTAAGTGGGTAGAGGCCCTTAATAGCGTAGCGGGCAGGACAAAGAAGCGGTTTTTCAGGTTTCCGAAGAAAAAGAAGATATCTATTACGGGCGGAGAGCCGACCCTGCACCCCGATTTTGTGTATATACTCAATAATCTGGATAATGACTGGAAGATCACGGTCACGTCAAATTTTACATCGCCGTTTTTTGACAAAGGCATAAAGCAGTTAAAAGCCATCAGAAGAAGGCGAAGCCTGAAATTCAATGCCTCGTACCATTTTATGTATACGCCTATAGAAAAATTCATAGAAAATGTGCAGAAAGTAAAAAAGGCGGGGCATATGGTGCACAGCCTTTTCATAGTGGCTCACCCGGCGCATATGGAAAAGATAGAGGAGTGCAGGCAGAAATTATTGAAGATCCATCCTGTGGTGAAGCTGCAGAGATTTTTTGGCCGGCACGAAGGCAAATTATATCCCTGTGAAGATGCCTATAATGTTGTTTGCGAACAGGAAGACGGCATAAGAAACTACGAAGCTTACAGGGAGGGGTTTAATCAGAAGGGTAAGCAGGATATATACTGCAGGATGAGAAAAGTTCTTTTCGCGCCGAACGGCGATATATATAATTGCCATTATAAGCTTTACACGGCCCACAAAGATAAGTTTGGGAATATCTTTAATGAAGATGTTTACATAATAATGCCGGAAGAGTTCTTTTTGTGCCACGATTATGGTTTTTGCAATCCCTGCGATTCCGAAGGGCACTCTTTCAAAAGACTGGATGGCAGCCAAGTCAACATAGGCGAAAAACCGGCAGTACGCACCTAATGGAATTGGATAGAAAATAGTTTTTATAATTTTGCGCCCGTAGCTCAATTGGATCGAGTGGCTGGATTCGAACCAGTAGGTTGGGTGTTCGATTCACCCCGGGCGCGCCACCAAACTACTTTATCGTGCGGACGTGGTGGAACTGGCATACACGTACGGCTTAGGACCGTATGCGAAAGCATGAGAGTTCAACTCTCTCCGTCCGCACCATTTGTTCTACATATATTACGCCGCTTTTATCACATCTAAACATAACCGTTTTACCCACCGGGTGGGTAAAACGGTTATGTTTGTTAAGCAATAAAAAATTTAGAATATTATAGTTGTCATTGTAACGTATTATGGTATGATATTATGGTATGTTAGGATATAAGAATCCAAGATGTATTAAAATTATATCCGTTTTGCTAATAGCCGCATTTTTAGGCACCAATTTCGCTATAGCATCCGATTCCCACGCTCTTTCCCCAACCTCTGAATTAAAACCAATAGCTCGAATAGTAAAACAAAATGGCGCATATAGCGTTGTCAGCGATGCCGGACAATTGAGTAAGGATGCGCGTTTCAAGGAAGTGGCGGAAGCGCTCTCTTTAAATACTGCAGCTATCAGAACCATCGGCCGGGCGCTCTATCTTCGTTTAAGCGAGTCCGGAGTCAAAGAGCTGCTTAGGCGTAGACTTTCCATATACCCACTGGTGGCAACAGGTCGCGTTGAAATTCAGAAGAAAACAGATGACTCTATATTTTTTACCTGCAAAGACGCTCGCCAAGGAATAATCTCTTATAGATCTTTTCTGCCGAATAATGAAAAACTTCCACCACGCGCGCAACTCATATCTTTGCCCGATGGGAAAATTTTTGGACTACAGGTCTTGTCGATAGAAAAAATGCCTGTCAATACGGCTGAAGACACCTTCATGCTCGAAAACTTTTTTACTTTCGAAGAATATATGGCACAGGCGCTTTATAATCCTGTCTGGGGATTTTATTCCGGAGGCAAAATAAGACTGGGCCATGATTTCGGCACTATGCCTATCATGCTTTCTCCTGTTTTTGGGCAAATGGCCGCGGAAAGATTCTTCCAGATGTGGAAAGGTATGGTCAAAGCGGGAACCATCGCTAATGATGAAAAATTTTATGTAATTGAATTTGGCGCCGGCACAGGGATTCTCGCCCGCGATATCCTTTCACATGTATCTGAAAAATCACAACTCGATAGAGAATGGAAAATATTTTACAACCAGTTCCAATATGTAATAGGCGAAATTGCGCCGCCATTAATACAAAAACAATCCGACAATAATAGAAGATTTATTGAAAACGGAAAATTAGAGATACGACAATCCGATGCCAGAAAAATGGATAATCTTTTTGGCGCAGGAAAAAAAATAAAAGGCGTTGTATTCTCTAACGAGCTTATGGACGCCTTCCCGGCTCACCGGATCACTATAGATAGCAATGGCAGGGCGCATGTAATAGTCTGTGTGCCCACTCTCGAAGATAAACTCTTTAGCGAAGAAGAGTTTTTTAACGGAGACCAAGTCTTACCCGGATCAGAAACTATGAGAAGCGTCGCATCCTTTATAGAGAAAGGGTTGAAAAATACGGGTTTAAGCATGGAAGAATTAAGGAAAAAGAGCAGTAAGGCCGGTTATTATGGACTCAATTCGCAATTTGTAAGGGATCTTGTCCAGGATCCATTTATAGTAATAGGTAGGGAAGATGCTATGCGATTACAGGATATCCTATCCCGCCCCGGCATGGAAAGGTACCGCAAAGTTTTAAACGCGTATTTAACGGTTAAAGAGTATGAGGTGCCGATAGAGTCCTTTCCGGAATTAAAAAAATGCTTTGAAGTCAATAGTAATGAAATAAAAAACGCCCTTGCCGGAGACAATGGACGCATGGGCATATCTTTGGGGTGGTTTGAATTTGTCCGTAGCGCGTCCAGTCTTTTGGATAAAGGCTATGTATTTACAATAGATGACGGTTATATGACATCAGAGCTTATGCATCCTGGAAAAGTAAACGGGGACAATATACGCGTATTTCATCGTCAATTTGGCAATGTGGGTAATCCCTACCGCCACTGGGGCGAACTAGATATATGCGCGATGCCTGATTACGGAATGATGGAAAAAGAGGGATTGGAGCATGGTTTAAGGCCGGTTTTTAATGGTGCGTTAGTTTCTCTACAGGAAGATATATCTCTAAAGATAGATTCGGAAGATTCGCATAAGCAGATCGTTAGTTATTTGGAAAGATTTGAAATCGCGATACATATTGAACCTCTGGTGCTTAAAGCGAGAAAAGATCTTTCCGAAACGGAAAAGTCCGAATTCAGAGCTGCCATAGAAAAGTATCTCGAAAAAGGCGAATGTCCTCTTGCGGGCAGTATCAGTAAAAAAGCAGAAGAGGTTTTTACCGAGCTCATTACAGGCGCAAAAAAAGCCGCTGAAGACACCTATTCTGACTGGCGTAAAATGTTTGCTACCGAACATCGTATTCTTATTCAGCAAAAGGAAGGTACGGACCCAGCATACTATTTTGGAACGGCCGTTTCGGTCGGGCACAAAAAACAGCTTGGCACTTCAAGGTTCGATGAGGAGATTTTTAGGGAGGATACGAGTAGAAATAAGCGCTTAACTACTGTGCCAGGCAGGGAGGGTAATAGCCAAATATCCGGATCGCGGCCTATCGGCAAAGAGGGAGAAGAGATACCGTTTTTTGAAGAAGCATTAGATTCCACCATTGGAATTGATATGGATGGAAGCGAGCGCAGGGCCTCGCTGATGATTAACCAGGAATTGATGAGCGAATTAAGCGAGACTGACTTAAGTCGGATTAAAGAAAAAATAGGTAAAGACCATGCGGCAGAAGAAAATGTACGGTCAGCAAGGCTGGACCTGGAGCATCCCATAACTCATATAAAGGGCGAAAGACTACAGATACCGATAGAATCTTTATGGATAAAAGGCATTGTATTTGATAGTAGAAGCGAGCTCTCTTTTCATGAGGGTGACGATGCCCGCGGAAGTGTGCCTTATCTTTTTCTTGCAGATAAAAATGGCCTTATCCACCGGCGTGATTCGGAAGGAGTTCCGCATGGGGCGGCTTATCTTCGTGATGTGATCAATGAGTATTTAATATCAATGGACATAACACACGATGTGAGGTTAAAAGGCAAGGCTGTGCCGAAATATCCAGTGGGATGGGGAGAATTTTTTATTGAAACGCCCTTTCGCGACAAGGACGGCGACATAAGGCGCCTTGGGTTTGTTATTTTGGGAAATTCCGCGGAATTGATGAAAAGGTCAAACAATACCACATGGGGAGAAGATACCGCAGCGGCTTTGAAGACACTGCATGATAATGGTTATTTCAGGCATTATACGCATCCAGGCAACATATCCATCTTGCCGGATGGGAGCACTCAGATCCATGACCTCGACATCATGGTTGACCAGCGGACCGGGATGACACCTGAAGAGATGCTTGCCAATCAATTTTTAGATTTTGATTATGTCTTCGGTAAGCTCGTAGAGATGAGGGCCTTATTCACAAGCGCCGATGAAGAGATAACGATTGAAGGTGTAGGCATCTTTGAAAAATATTTCCCGGATGAAGACGCGAGCCTGGGTAAGATAACATTTAAAGAAGTCGAGCGTCTCTTGCGTGAAGCACAATCCGCGCCGGTGAATGAAATCAAACATCCATTGATAGATGCGCTCAAAAGAAACATGGAGCGAGCAGGTTTAGCTGATTTAGGGATAGAGTTGCATTCAGATGCTAAGGGTGCGAAGGATAATGATCTGCGTATTGAGGTAGAGAGAGAATTTGGCATGTATCTTACAGCAGACAAAATGAGTCCGGAAATCAAGACGGATGGCAGGATAGAGTATGTAAGATTCAACGTCAATGATGAAGAAGGCCATAGAGGACCGGCAGACGATATATCAAGGTTCCGTCTTAGCGAAGGCGACTTCCTGGACATATTTGATACGGAAGAATCGAGTGCGCTTATAGGTCGGGATATGAAGGCAAATGAACGGCTCGCCACAGAAAAAATAACAACATGCGTTGGCGTAATGTTCGAGATTGTATCAAAAGGTAGACGTATACCGGGGATATCACATCTTTTGTCCGGATCCGAAGATCAGGAAGACCTGTTTAACGAGTCGGAAGCCTTTCTTAAAATTCTTACTGAAGAGAATCCGGATGAATTAAAGATTGTTATATATAGTGATGAAATTGGCGATGGGGAGTTCAGCCGGAATAAACGGATGGCATATCAAAAACTCATTCAGGAACTGCGCACGTGTTTTCCATTTGCTATCATAAAGGAAGAAGTTTGGCATGGCCTATACGAAGATACGGCTCTTATGGTATCCAGGGGCGGATGGGCTATATATAGAGGTTATAAGAACATTTCCGGTCCCGGCCAGATCTTATGCGGTAGTTGGGCTGAAGTAGAGAATCGGATAAACAATCATGCCGAATCGCTCTTAGAAGAAGAGCTCGCAATTGCTCTTGATAAACCTGCCGTAAAAGATCCATGGGAAATGTATATGGAGGGTGAGACAATTTCTGCAGATTTGAGTAGAGTTGTAGTCAGAGAGCCGAAAGAGATGGCAAGTCTTATTGATACTGAAAGCAGGCGAGGTGGCATATTCCTGGATGAATTGAAGATCTTGGCCCAGAAAGCTAAAGAGGAGGGCAGAAAAATCCTCATAGCCCTGGAAATAGACGGCCTTGTTTCGACCGGCCAAAGAAGCATGATGCAGCCGTTATTATCAGAATTGCACAGACTTGAAGACGATCTCAGGAAAATAGGCTTGGATAATGTCATTATAGTGCGCGGTTCCGGCAGTGAATTTGCAGTGAAAATTACAAAAGCCATGTCGGCGTCATCTATTAAATTACAGGATGTTATAGTGCTTGGCAGAGAAGATACGTTGAATTCTTCATCATTTGATAATCTTAAAAGCACTGATTCCATAAACGGCGCGCTACTCGTAGGAATCGATCCAAGGAATCTCTCAGGATATAATTATATGCGGCTTCTCGAAATGCTTATGATAGCGCTTAGTATAGCCGATGGCAAACAAATCGATCCCAAACAGCACCCGGAGATAATTATAGAGTTTATCGGTAAAAGGCTAATCAGGCTTATTCCTCTTGCCGAGCCGATGAAATACGAAGAGCTAAAAACTATATATAAAGGCCAATTTAAATCTCTGCAAGCTGCATAATAAAACATTGCATAAACCCTTAAAATTCCTTAAATATATTGATTTTGTTATGTCGGTTTGGTATAATTACCACTCTATTTTATTTGATATATTAGGCTGTCTGCCTGAAGTTACAGGTAGCGCCCGCATAGCTCAATTGGCAGAGCAGGACACTCTTAATGTCAAGGTTCCAAGTTCGATTCTTGGTGCGGGCACCATGAACCACTCGCGTTTGCCTGTATGTGGTTCATGCCCTGTACCTGAATTCGCCGAAGGCGAATGAATGGTATAGGGCAAACGCTCAGGTTCATGGCGCAGCCTGCCATGTATCTGACGAGCGAAGCGAGAAATAATATAAGACATAAGAAAAACCGCGGCGGTAATTCAGTGGTAGAATGCGACCTTGCCAAGGTCGATGTCGTGGGTTCGAACCCCATCCGCCGCTCCATTTTCCAATATTTTTGCTTGGCAGCAAAAGGAGGAAATAAATAACATATGAAGATAATGGACTTTTTGAACAAAAAGGCCATATCGGTGAATGTAAAAGCGACCGACAAGGAAGGCATAATTCGCGAACTTGTCGACCTTCTCTCTAACGCAACCGAGATAAAGAACAAGGAAGAGTTAATAAAGGCCGTCTTGTCCAGGGAAGCGCTGGGTTCCACCGGTATAGGTCAGAGCGTAGGTATTCCACATGCAAAATCTCAGAACGTAAAGGAACTTGTAGCTGCGTTTGGTCTGTCAAAAAACGGCGTTGATTTCGATTCGCTTGACGGAGAACCGGTCTACATATTTTTCCTTCTCCTGGCCCCCGAGGAATCGGCAGGCCCTCATCTTAAAGCGCTTGCCAGGATCTCCAGGATGCTCAAAGATAAATATTTCAGAGAACTTCTTAGGAAGGCGAAAGATGAGAATGAGATCTTGCGCATAATCCAGGAAGAAGATTCCAAAAAATACTAATTAATTTAGGGAACAGGCTAAGTAATGAAGATATTAAGAGCCTTTAAGTGGCTTTATCCGGGGATGAGGGTCAAGAGATGGAGTCTTTTGGCCGTATTTGGCGTCATCATGGTCTCCATGGGGTTTGTTATGATAATAGCGGAGCAGACCTCAAAGAGCAAGACGTTTGCCGCGGCGGTAATCATTATAGGTATACTCGGCATAGTTACCGGTATAAAGCGGATCATAAAATCTTTCATTACTGTGTTATTGCCGCAGAGAGAAAGCGAACTTGTAGACAAGGTCTACCAGAAGCTGATCTTGGAAAAAGGGCCGAAAATAGTAGTCATAGGCGGAGGGACGGGGCTGGCGATGTTATTGCACGGCCTGAAAGAATTTACCAGTAATATTACCGCCGTTGTGACCGTAGCTGATGATGGCGGATCGAGCGGCAGGCTAAGGCAGGATCTTGACGTATTGCCTCCGGGAGATATCAGAAGTTGTCTGGTTGCGTTAGCCGATGCCGAACCTCTAATGGCTAAGCTCTTCCAATTCAGGTTTGAGGAGGGGGAAGGGTTAAAAGGGCACAATTTTGGAAACCTTTTTATTACCGCGATGTCAAAAGTTACAGGTGATTTTGATGAAGCGATAAGAGAGTCCAGCAAAGTTTTGGCCATAAGAGGGAAGGTCATACCATCCACATTGGACAAGGTTACGCTGGTCGCCGAGCACAATGACGGCACTCAGAGCGCCGGTGAGAGTAATATACCCAAGGCGCTGAAGCCTATCAAAAGAATATTTTTAAGGCCCGGGGGAAGTAAGCCTACACATGACGCGATCGAGGCTGTGAAAAAGGCGGATGTGATAGTATTAGGTCCGGGTAGCTTATATACAAGCATAATGCCGAATCTTCTTATAGAGAAATTATATAAGGAGATGATCGCGTCAAAGGCTATCAAAATATACGTGTGCAACGTGATGACGCAGAAGGGTGAGACGGATGGCTACAAGGCGAGCGATCACCTTAAAGCTATTATAGATCATACCGCGCCGGGTATAGTCGATTATTGTGTCATTAATACCGCAAGGATACATGATACGATACTTAACAGGTATAAGGAAGAAGGCGCGGATCAGGTCGCTGCGGATCCGGAAAATTTAAAGAAGATGAAATGCAAAGTCGTCGAGGCCCATATAGTTAAGATAAAGGACTTTGTCAGGCATGATTCCGAAAAATTGGCCAAGATAATAATAGATCTTGCCAGCAGTTTAAAGAAGGCGCATTAAGCAGATGAAAGAGGTAATAGTTGTCGAGAGGGCTGTAATAATAAAAAATAAGCAGGGGCTGCACGCGCGTCCCGCGGCGCTATTTGTCCAGATAGCGAATAAATTTGATTCTGATATTACCGTTACCAAGGGTAAGACCAAGGTTAACGGTAAATCTATTATGGGGATAATGATGCTCGAGGCGGGCAGGGGTTCCAAGGTTATCATAGTCACAAAAGGAGAAGACGCCGAGAGCGCAATGGCAGAGTTAGAAGCGCTGCTTTTAAGCGATATCGAGGACGTTATAAAATGACAAGAGAAAAAGAACTTGCATTAAAAGGTATTCCTGCCGCTCCCGGTATAGTAATAGGTAAAGTGCTGCTTTTGGATAGAGAGCAGTATGTAATTCCTAAGAGGCCCGTAAAAGACGATCAGATTCAGGTAGAGATAAAGCATTTTAGAGATGCTTTAATACAGACTAAGCAGGAGATAATAGATATTAAGAAGCGTATCTCCGAAGAGCTTGGTACCGAGCATGGCCAGATATTCAGCGCGCATCTTCTTGTTATAGAAGACAGCATGCTGATAGAAGAGGTAATCGCGAAGATTAAGAAAGAAAAACTTTCCGCCGAATACGTATTCCAGGATGTGCTCAAAAAGTATATAAAAGTATTCTCGGAAATGGATGATGAATATCTCCGTGAGAGAATAAGCGACATAAACGATATAGGCAAGAGGATCCTCAAAAACCTTATCGGCGCCAGAGAAGACGCGTTGGCCACATTGAAAGAGAAAGCCATTGTAATATCTTATGACCTTTCGCCTTCCGATACAGCTACTATGCACAAGAAAAATGTTATAGGTTTCGCTACGGACATAGGCTCAAGGACATCGCATACCGCTATCATGGCGAAATCACTGGAAATACCCGCGGTAGTCGGACTCGAAACCATTACAAAAGATGTCAAAAATGGCGACAATATAATAGTGGACGGGACGCACGGTCTTGTTATCATCAATCCTACCCCTGCTACACTTAAGCATTATGAATTGGCCCGCAAAAAGATGGTTGCTTTCGAAAAGCACCTGCTCGAAACCAAAGAATTGCCGGCGCAAACTCTGGATGGCAGAAAAATCGAACTAATGTCCAATATAGAGATACCCGAAGAGGTTCCGTCCGTATTAGCGCATGGCGCTGAAGGCATAGGCCTTTACAGGACAGAATATTTTTACATGAACCGCAAAGATCTGCCTACAGAGGAAGAGCAGTTCAAGGCGTATTCATCTGTAGCGAAAAAGATGAAGCCTTATACGGTTATTTTAAGGACGCTGGATCTTGGCGGAGACAAATTTCTTTCGCAGCTCGATATACCGCAGGAGATGAATCCTTTTATGGGATGGCGCGCGATACGTTTTTGTCTGGCCAGGCCCGATATATTCAAGACACAGCTGCGCGCTATATTGAGAGCATCGGTATTTGGCAAGCTGAAGATGATGTATCCGATGATTTCAGGCCTTGAGGAACTCAGGCAGGCGAACGCTATTTTAGAAGATACAAAGAAGGAGTTAAGAAAGGAAGGCATAGCCTTCGATGATAATATGCAGGTAGGCGCTATGATAGAAGTTCCTTCCGCCGCTTTGACCGCGGATATGCTGGCAAGAGAAGCGGACTTTTTTTCGATAGGCACCAACGATCTTATACAGTACTCTCTTGCGGTCGACAGGGTAAATGAGAAGATAGCTTACCTCTATGAGCCCGCGCATCCCGCGGTGCTCATTCTTATAAAAAACATTATTGAGGCCGGTCATAGGGCGGGTATATGGGTAGGGATGTGCGGAGAGATGGCCGGAGACCTATATATGACCTTGATACTTTTGGGGCTTGGACTGGATGAATTCAGTACTTCGCCGGTGGCTGTGCCCGAAATAAAGCGCATAATAAGATCCGTTACAATGGATCAGGCTAAGGAGATAGCTCAGCAGGCTCTTACATTATCTACGGGTAAAGAGGTCGAAAGATTCGCGAGAAGAAAACTTAAAGAGCTGGTGCCTGACGTAGGAATAGAGGTAGAATAATATCAGTGAGAGCCTTAGATAGTATCGCAGGACTAAAAGAATACGATAAATCCGGAATGCTCGAAATTATCGAATCATTTCCGGATCAATGTCAAGACGCTAAGCGCATAGGTTACGAGTTCGAGCTGCCGGAAGGGCTTAAGAAGAGATATAGAAATATAGTATGTGTAGGAATGGGCGGGTCGGCCATAGGCGCGGATCTGATCAGATCTTATATTTTAGACGATATAGATGTGCCGTTCTTTGTAAACAGGAATTATCTTTTACCCAATTTTGCGGATGACCAGACACTTGTCATAGTGTCAAGTTATTCCGGGAACACCGAAGAGTCTTTAAGCGCTTATCGCGACGCGAAATCCAGAAGCTGTGAGATTATAGCCATAACATCCGGCGGCAAGCTGTCGAAGATGGCCAAAGATGACGGTGTGGCGATAATAGATATACCGGCGGGATTGCCTCCTCGTGCCGCATTGGGCTATTCTTTTTTTCCGCTTTTGATACTATTGTCGAAGATAGGGATAATAAACGATCAGGCCATTTTTATAGATAATGTTGCGCAGGTTTTGAGAAAATTAAGAAGATCCCGCCTGGATTACAAAATAAAAGGTAAGAATAATCAGGCCAAAAAAATAGCCGTTGAGATCTATGGTAAACTTCCGGTTGTATACGGCAGTCAGAGCCACATAGACAGCGTGGTAACCAGATGGCGCGGGCAGCTTGCGGAAAACTCGAAGACTTTGGCTTCGAGCCACTTGTTCCCCGAGATGAGCCACAATGAAATAGTCGGCTGGGAATATCCTAAGACGGTATTGAAGAATAGCATAGTTATAATGTTGAAAGACGCCGCGGACCATCCCGGAATTTTAAAGAGGATGGATGCCGTAAAGAAGCTGCTCGGTAAGGATGGCATCGGCGTAATCGAAGTTAACTCTACCGGTAAAGGTCTCCTGGCGAGGATGTTCTCTTTGGTATACATAGCTGATTATGTAAGTTTTTACCTGTCGATATTAAATAAGACAGATCCGTTGCCGGTGGAAAGAATCACGTTCCTAAAAAAGGAGCTTTCAAGATGAAGGCGCTCATACTGGCTGCAGGTTATGCTGTAAGGCTTCAACCGCTTACATTAAATACGCCCAAGCCGCTTCTTGAAGTGGGCGGTAAGAAGATAATTGACAGAATATTGGCCAAGATAGCCGGTTTGAATAATCTGGACGAAATCTATGTGGTTACAAACAGTAAATTCTGCCAGAAGTTTGTGCAATGGTCCAAAACCTGCGGCTGCAAAAAAAATATATCCGTGATAGACGATGGCACGCTGACCAACGATACAAGGCTGGGAGCTATACGCGATATGGACCTTGCGATTAAAAATAGGAAGATTAACGACGACTTGTTGGTGATAGCGGGAGATAACCTTTTTGAAGTGGATATGGATATATTCATGAATTTTGCCTCATCAAAAGGTGACGGAGTATCCGTAGCGTTACATGATGTAGGAAGCCTTGAAGCGGCAAAAAAATATGGTGTGGTTAGTATAGATAAATCCGGCCGCGTTGTAGAGTTTGAGGAGAAGCCTCAAAGCCCTAAGTCGACGCTTATATCTACCGGTATATATTATTTTCCGAAAAAACAAGTAAGCGGTATAGGTAAGTATCTAAAGATGGAAGGCGTAAAAAATGACGCGCCCGGTTATTATATAAAATGGTTGAGCGCGAATGGTAATGTTTATGGTTTTCCTTTTTCGCAGAAGTGGTACGATATAGGGGATATCGAATCATACAAGATAGCGGATGAGGAATATAAAAAAGGGGAGAATAAGTAAAGATGGAGAAGAATAAATTTTTATTTACTTCGGAAAGTGTTACGGAGGGCCATCCTGATAAAGTATGCGACCAGGTATCTGATGGCGTTCTTGATGAAGTGTTGAGGCAGCATCCGGATGATCCTTCGGAAAGAGTTGCGTGTGAGACATATGTTACTATGGGGCTTCTTATAATAGGCGGAGAGATAACTACAAAAGCTTATGTGGATATACATAAGATGTGCCGCAATATATTAAAAGAGATAGGATATACACACACCAAATACGGATTCGACTATCACACGTGCGCGATACTTAACGCGATACATACGCAGTCTCCTGACATAGCGATGGGTGTAGACGCCGGAGGCGCTGGAGACCAGGGTATGATGTTCGGCTATGCGTGCAAAGAGACACCGGAGCTCATGCCGCTGCCGATAATGCTTGCTCATAAATTATGCCAGAGGCTTGCCCAGGTGCGCAAAGAGGGCATTCTCGACTACTTGGGGCCGGATGGGAAATCACAAGTAACTATAGAATATGTGAACGGTAAACCTGCAAGAGCCACTTCAGTGGTATTAGCGTCACAGCATACCGAGGCGGTAGTTGATAAAAAGACGGACATGATGTCCGATGCCGCGCGGCGCGAAATAATAGCGAAAGTAGCGAAGCCCGTATTAAAAGAGTATCTTGATAAGAACACAAAGTTTTATATTAATCAAACCGGAAAGTTTTTGGTCGGCGGGCCGCAGTCCGATACAGGTATGACAGGACGCAAGATAATAGTAGATACATATGGCGGGATGATACCGCATGGCGGCGGCGCGTTCTCTGGCAAAGACCCCACTAAGGTGGATCGTTCAGCGGCTTATATGTCCCGATATGTAGCCAAAAACCTTGTTGCGGCCGGTATAGCTGAAAAGTTAATGATACAACTCGCTTATGTAATAGGTAAGGCTGAACCTCTATCCATAATGGTTGAGACATATGGCACCGGACGCATGAGTGATGAAAAGATAGTGAAACTGATAGAAGATAATTTTGATCTTACGCCCGGCGGGATAATTCATACGTTAAAACTGCGTAATTCTTCGAATGGCAGATATCGTAAAACAGCTGCCTATGGACATTTTGGAAGAGACGAAGAAGGTTTTACATGGGAGCGTACGGATCAGGCGAAGGCTTTGGCCAAAAACATAAAATAAAGGATAAGAATACAATGAAATATGACGTAAAGAACCTTGGTTTGGCAGAGAAGGGGAGGCTCAGGATAGAGTGGGCTAATGAATATATGAAGGTGCTTTCTTTGATCCGCAAACATTTCAAAAAAGAAAAACCTCTAAAAGGGCTCAAGATCGCCTGCTGCCTTCATGTCACAACAGAGACGGCGAACCTCGCTTACACATTAAAGGAAGGCGGCGCTGAAGTGGTCGTCTGCGCTTCAAATCCCTTGAGCACACAGGATGATGTCGCGGCATCGATGGTGAAAAATTTTGGCATTGCGACATTCGCGATAAAGGGCGAGGATAATAAGACATACTATAAGCATATCGAAAGCGTTTTAGACGCCAAGCCTAATATTACGATGGATGACGGCGCCGATCTCGTTTCAATGATACATAAATCAAAAAAACATCTGGCCAAATATATAATAGGCGGTACCGAAGAGACCACGACCGGAGTTATAAGGCTGAAGAATCTTGATAGAAAAGGCATATTGATGTATCCGATCATCGCGGTAAATGACGCGAGCACGAAGCACTTTTTCGATAACCGCTATGGTACCGGTCAATCAACTATAGACGGTATAGTGCGTGCCACAAATGTTCTTCTTTCTGGAAGCCTTTTTGTAGTCGCCGGTTATGGCTGGTGCGGCAGGGGGGTGGCCATGCGCGCTCGTGGTATGGGCGCGAATGTCATAGTTACCGAGATAGATCCGCTTAAAGCGCTTGAGGCTGTGATGGACGGTTATCAGGTAATGCCGATGAAAGACGCGGCAGCGATCGGAGACATATTTGTAACGCTGACCGGGGATATAAACGTGATACGTAAAGAGCATTTTGAAGCGATGAAGGACGGCGCGATAGTTGCTAATTCCGGGCATTTTAACGTGGAGATAGATATAACCGGTCTCGAAAAAATTTCGAAGAAGAAGCGGCTGGTGCGTGAGTTTGTAGAGGAGTATACTCTTAATAGCGGACGCCGCATAAATCTTCTGGGCGAAGGCAGACTTATTAATCTCGCGGCGGCCGAAGGGCACCCCGCCAGTGTAATGGATATGAGTTTTGCGAACCAGGCGCTTTCATCCGAATATATCGCCAAAAATTATAAGAAACTCGATAAAAAGGTTTATAAAGTGCCGGAGGTCCTTGATAATAATATAGCAAAGCTGAAACTGGAGTCTCTGGGGGTAAATATAGATGCGCTGACAAAAGAGCAGAAACATTATTTAGAGAGCTGGGAACTGGGAACATAACAAATAAAAGGGAGGCGTAGTAAGATGGGCAGGAAAGCGGTAGATATGGATAGTATTGTATCAGACTTAGTTTTGGCACCTAGTATGGATGAAAAGATCAGAGTAGCGAAAAAGATAACCGACATCGCTTATAAAAAAGGTATCTATTCTTCAAGTATAAACGGCCTTTATATGGCTAGGGGTAAGAATGAATTCCCCTGCACGTTTACTGTGCCCGCAATTAATTTAAGGACATTGACATATGATCTCGCAAGGGCGATATTCCGCGTCGCAAAGCGCAATAATGCCGGAGCGTTCATATTCGAAATAGCGAAGTCGGAGATGGGGTATACCGACCAGCCGCCGGTTGAATACGTTGCCGTATGTCTTGCCGCCGCGGTGAAAGAAGGCTGGACAGGCCCCGTATTTATACAGGGTGACCATTTCCAGGTAAGCGCCAAAAACTATAGGGATAATCCTACAAAGGAGATAGACAGTCTTAAGGCCCTGATGTCCAAAGCCATAGAGGCGGGATTTTATAACATAGATATAGACTCATCTACCCTGGTTGACCTTTCAAAGCCGTCCATAAAGAAGCAGCAGAAAGACAATTATGAGGTGTGCGCTCTTCTTACCAACTTCATAAGGCAGAATCAGCCTCGCGGGATAGAGATATCTGTGGGCGGAGAGATAGGAGAAGTCGGGCACCAAAATTCCACGCCGGAAGATTTAAGGGCATTCATGGACGGGTACAAAGATAAGCTGCGTAAGGGCAGAGTGGGCATAAGCAAGATAAGCATCCAGACCGGCACATCTCACGGCGGCGTCGTGCTGCCGGACGGCACAATAGCCAAAGTCAAGCTTGATTTTGACACGTTAAAAAATCTGTCGAAGATAGCGAAAGAGGAGTATGGCATGGCCGGCGCGGTTCAGCACGGAGCGAGCACACTTCCTTCGGAGGCGTTCGGGAAGTTCCCGGAGAATAACGCGGCAGAAGTGCATCTGGCGACCGAATTCCAGAATATGGTATATGACAGCGCTCATTTCCCCAAAGAGCTTAAAGATAGAATGTATGATTGGGTAAGAAAGAACCTGGCTTCGGAAAGAAAGCCCAATGATACCGACGAGCAGTTTATATACAGCGCCAGAAAAAAAGCTTTGGGCGCGTTCAAAAAGGATATAATGAACCTTCCCAAAGAAACGAGGGACGCTATAGCGGCGGAGTTGGAAAAGAAATTCGAGTTTCTCTTTGAAAAACTTAATGTGAAGAATACCAGGGATCTTACTTCCAAGTATATAACTTTGAAGAGGGTTATATCCAGGAAGAGAGAGCCTTCTGCTCACGTAGAATTGACAGGAGAGGGCGCGGATTAAGCTCTTTTATTTAGTAGATATATCCCCAGCCCGGCGAAGACTATGTTGCCGAGCCATGCGGCGATGAATGGAGGGAGGGCTCCGTTTTTTCCCAGAGCCAGTGATACTGCTATTACGGCGTAGTATAGAAGGCCTATTACTATGCTCATGCCTATGCCTATCATGACACCTCCGCGCATAGTCAGAAGCGCGAATGGCGCCGCTACCATTATTATTATAAGGCTGATAAACGGAAAGGCGACCTTGTAGTGCAGGTCGACAAGGAAGTTTCTGGCTATCTTGAGGTCCGAACCGCGGAAGTTTTTAATATAGTTGCTTAGTTCCCCGTAACTCATGAAATCTGATTTCCATTCTCCATACGCGAAATCCCTGGGCCTTTCCTTAAGAGGTATTATCATTTCGGTATGAAATTCCGGCGCGCTCATTATTTTACCCGCATTATCAATCTTGGTCTTTATGACTTTATAAAATTTCCAGCCGGAGCCTGTCCAGACGGCGCTTTGGGCCGTGACCTTTGATATGAGGCTTTCCGACATGTCGTGCTCATGTATGATTATGTCGTTAAGCTTCTTATTTCCGACCTCATAATTTCTCGCGAAGACTATCCTGTTTCCGGTTCCATATACCGCGACATTTTCTATGACCCTTGATTTATTGTCCGAAACCTTATGTTTTTCCAGCTCTTCGCGCCTTATCATCTGCGATACCTTCGATGTTACAGGTATTATCCTGTCATTTGCCACATATACGAAAATGCTGATCAGAAAACCGATTGCGAGCAGAGGCGTCAATATGCGCCATAATCCTATGCCGCTCGATTTCATCGCTATAATTTCGTTATTCTTATTCAGATTGCTCAACATATATATAGTGGATAGCAGGACCGCCATAGGGATGACCTGCTGTATTATTATTGTGGGCGTATAATAGAAATAGAACGCGAATATGGACTGAAGCGGAATCTTAAATTTTACTATATCGTCTATAAAAGAGAATATATCTATTATTACCGCCATTATCACGAATACGAAGAGGCACCATATGAAGGATGAGGCGAAACTTTTTGACATATATCTGTCTATTATCTTCATTGCGCTAAATTCCTCTTGCAAGTGTTAAGCATGTTACTCTTTTTGCGTCGCCCGACAGGAGAATGCCCGCGCACTCATTTAATGTCGCGCCAGTAGTCATAACATCGTCTATCAGAAGGATGCTTTTTCCGCTTATGTTGGTATTTTTGTATACTCTAAAAGCATTTTTGAGATTAACAAGCCTGTCGGATTTTGATAATTCGTTCTGGTATCTCGTCTTTACCGTCTTCTCAAGAGTATGTTTAATTGGCATACTGAATTCTTTAGCTATTTTATTCGCAAGCAGTAGCGATTGATTGAATTCGCGCTCTTTTAACCTTGCTTTGTGTAATGGTACGGCCGTTATCATGTCAACTTCCGTGATTTCTGGATTTTCCCTAATATAATTTATCATAATTTTCGCAAATATACCCGTGAGGGCCGTTTTGCCTTTGTATTTAAAGCTGTGTATAAGATCTTTCGTTATGCCCTCGTATAGACATGCCGAATATGCTATCACAGACGATGTTTCAAGCTCAAATGGCGGCATTGCATTGCATTTTATTGAGCCTATGCACTGGCCGCAGAGGTGAAACTTGTTAAGCGCGTCGAGCTGCTTAGCGCAACCAAGGCAGTGTAAGGGATAGAAGAGGTTTATGAAATTTTTAGCGATCGTTTTCAGCTCCTGCATAGAGAGCTATTATATACCGCCTTACCGCAAGGGTCAAGGGCAGTAATTTCTCACTTCAACCTGTAGGCGGTTACTTTGGCGGCCGCCTTCCGCTTGTCATCCATACCTAAGCCTTTAGTTACGGTCAGCGCAAGCCACCTAAATAGACATATAAATTTTCTCCACCCACAAGAGTCCCCGAGGAATGGGGTACCTCGCGGGAACGCTTACTTTTCCCCTGCGAGGAAAAGTAAGCTCGGACTCATTGCTCGCTCTCCCGCCAAATAGTGTAGAATAGCCCTATATGTTATGCGGTAGCCTTGTTTTTAAAGGTATTTGGCGGGAA
>JAUYOL010000032.1 GCA_030695905.1 Candidatus Omnitrophota bacterium
TTCCTGGAGATTGGGAATGACCGTTCCAAACAACTGCTTGACGTTTGTATCGCGCTGGGCCTTCTGCTTATCCCCTTCGGGCGTCCCTGCCTTATCTTTGTCAGCGTCTATTGTGCCATCGGACGTAAAGAATTTTTGCCATGATTTATAGTTTGTCACTATGTCTCTCGCTATTGCCATTGTGATGCCTGCCACATGCCATTCGTTTTGTTTTTTGGACAAGGCAGGATCATGTTTGATAAAATCCTTGATCGATCTATATACATTGGGACGGACTTCATTAATCAGCCTTTCCACTTCTCTACGGCTAATTGCGTCTTTCGCTATTCCATTACCGTCAAAAAACAGCTCCCATCTGCCGGAACGATTTACGATATCCTGGGCTATCCCTATCCTAAGACCCTCTATCGCAAAATCGGCATCGGTAGAACCGAGCCCGCCCTGGAGGCCTTTTATTCCATGTTCAGGGCTTCCTAAATTACCGGCAATTTTAAGGATTCTTTCTAATTTATTAACGTCATTGCTCAATCTTGCGCTGAGGTAATCTTCCCATGCCATTATCCTGCCGACATTCACTCCCGACCTGTCCGGATCTTTGTCTATTGTTATTTTGTATCCGGGTTTTTCACCAAGGGCTATGTAATAGCCTTCTACGGCATGCTTAATCTTCCCCATATTTTTTATACGCTCATTCATGTTGCCGTAAGCAGGATTATTCCATCCCCCTTTACTGTTAATCCTGGAGAATGTATATCCGAATAGAAAGCCTATATCCTGGAAGTCTTTTTCATTTTTCGGGGTTGGGGTAAAGATAACGCCTTCCCTGTTCCCTTCTCTAAGCATCGCTATGAAATCACGCGCTTCTTCCCTCGCGTCTGCCAATCTCTTTAATATGTATACAGATTCTGCCGTACTCCATCCGTTTGCCCGGGACAATTCATAAAAACTTGTCAAGAGGCCTATGTGGTCCGGATTAGTTACATCGAAAGGCTCTTTCATATCATACACGTTCTGTATATATGGTTTTATCGTGGTGAGAAAATGGAAATGCTCCTTTATGAATGAGAGTATGCGCTGTATCTCCTGAGGGATGAGATCCCTGATGGTAAGAGCTTCAAAAATATCCGGATTTTTCTCAAGGGCGTATTTAATGATATATATACCGTTTCCATAGATTTGCCCTTCCCTTAAAATCGACAATTCCTGCTCAATTTCATTATTAACCAAGACCAATTCTTCATAATCTTTTACGGGATCCAGAGACTTGGCCTTTGTCATGAGGGCTTTGAGCCTGGCGGCATTAGGAAGCTTGGACAGCTTCTCCTTTGTAAACCCTTCGTAAAATCTTTCCAGGCCAACATCATCCTGCCTGGCGACATCTTTTAATATCCGCATAAAATTTTCAAACCCTTTATACGGATCTTTCGCCTTATCTGACTGTGCCTTAGTATTAATGAGCCTGAATATATTCCATACGCCTACAGTTCCCTGCCCTGTTCCATCCCCAAATACATAATGCGCGTCACCAAACGTCTTTTCTATAATATCCCTTACTCTGTTATTATCGAGTTTTCTTAGCGCGCTATCCGGAGGAAGCTTATAAAACTCTTTATTATCTAAGTCTATCGCCTGCCTTTTTAGCCATTCTAAATAATCTTTAAAAGCTCGCCCATCATAGGTGAGCTCGCCCCTTCTTTCCTGCTCTCCAAGTCTTTCGTAACGTATTATTTCATTTATAACAGCTTTTGGATCAGCTTGCGGGTTAGCCATATTCATGGTTACCGCGTAACTCAGAATACCTATTTCGGTTAAACTGATGTAACCTTTGTCGTCCTTGTTTATGCGTACTTTATTATCGCCTTTGATCCTGCCATCCGCTTCTACCGAGATAGAATAATTCAAATTATTTCTCTGCACCATAGAGAGGCCGCTTTCATAATGCTTGTCCCACCTTATGACCTGGTCATCCCTAAGAGCTATTTCACGCAAAGATTTTTTCTGCTCTGGAGTAAGATCTCCATACGACGCGATCATCTTTTTTAGCTTTTCGATCATCTCAGCTTCATTTAAGCGGTGAGCGCCTTCATGTGATTTAAAAAAGTTTGACCAGTCATCAATATTCAAAACCCTGTCATTGCCATAGCTTATGTTAAGAGCGTCTAATAAGCCCGCAACCGCATTTCTATACTCTTTGCTTGCATCAAGTTTGGCGCGTGTTAATGATTCGGAAACAGGCCTTACGGCTTGCTCCTTGCCGGTAGCTTTTTTTGTCTCTGCCTCCACTTGCGCCATTTTTTCTTTAATACCTTTTTCTATTATTTCGTTGTTTGCGGCAGCTTCATCGGCTCTTCTCTGCGCCTCTTCCCGCTTTTGCGCATCTACCCGTCTTCTCTCCGCGAGTAATTCTTCCGCCGCCTCTCTCTGGCGCTTTAACTTTAAGTCTTCTCCCGAGACAAGCTTCTTTACCTTTTTTGGCATGGATCTTATGCGCTTTCCCTCGTATCCGCTTATTTCTTCCTTGGTTATTCCATAGCTGTTGAGATTGGCAATCGTAATGGCATAAGACCCTCTATAAACGCCACGCGCAATTACATATTCTACAGACGCCTTTTCAAGCTTTTCTATAGCGTCCCGGTAATCCGCCCAATTGACTCTCTTCGCCAGGAAATTCTCTCTCTGCCTGCGATATTCTCTCATGGATATTATGAGTTCTGTTTCCGCGCTTTCCAGCCTTTTCAGATCCCTCTCTAAAGAGGTAAATAAAGAGTCTACTTTATAAATAGCTCCCAATACTCTTTCTATCTTTTCCTTATCAATGTTTTTGGCCTTTAAGCGCTCTATGATCTGCCGGGCCTCAAGCCTGCCGCCGTCTAGTATCTCTTTTCTTGCCTCAATACCTATATTCATATCCAGCATGCTTGCAACGACCTCCGCCCTTATCTGCGGCAACCATCTGTCTACCCATGCCTGCTTTATCTTTAAACCCGCTATCGCCCTTGCCACCTCAATGGCTTTCACACTGGCGTCTTCGCTGCTTGAGTCTAACATTCTCTGCTGGAGCATGATCGCGAATTCAGGCATCGCGTCCCTAAACAAGTCGTCGGTCACTGTTACGTCGGAATTGGTCGTCCTCCTTATCGTCTGCAAATTGTTTTTAGCTATGCCCAGAGCATCCCTGCATATTTTTAAGAAAGCATCCGCCTCCCGTAATGTATCTGCGGGGCCTATCGATTCTCTGCCTTTCTCTTCCTGCGAATAAGGAACATTCGCGATCTTCACATCATTAGCCCTGTCTCTTTTTTGTTCCTCGGCAAGCACCACAAGCGCATTGGCAGTCTCCACGTCAGACGCCGCTCTGATATCTTTTTCTGTAGCCGATAGATCCGCTTCTTTCTTATTTAATCCGGCTAAGGCCGCTTGTTTTTCAGCAATCTTGGCATCCTGGCCAAAAAATAATTTTGTAAGGTCATAACTGAATATCAAGCCTCCGTTTAAAATTATTCCCGTAGAGGACTGTTGCCCGCTGCCAGTCGAAGATCCAGAGGTAGAAGTGCCGCTGCTCGAAGCAGGCTTTACGGAGCTCGAAGAAGAAGCGGTAGAAAGAGGGTGTATTACAGGTGTGCCGGAATCGGTGGCAGGGCCTCCGGGCTGTGTGCCTATCCCGCCAAAACCTCCCGACACAAAAGAAGTTGTCGTAGAAATAGGGCTCCATAAGCGGCTATCTCGTTCAATTTTGGCCATTCTTCCGGCCATTACAGCGTTTATGGCAGCATTCGCGTCTTCACTCTTTATCTCTGATATGCTTGAAACTGTTATAGGCTCTCCCTGTCGTAACTCTTCCCGCGTGAGATCTGCCGCCCCAGCGTATAAATCTGACATCTGTTTTGAAAGATCCATATGCAATAAGACTGCTTTCATATCCTGTTCTTCGTCTTCGGCTCTTAACGCGTCACTCTGGGCCCTGAGAGTATCGAGAGTGCCCTGCAAAGTAGTCTTTCTATCTATAATATCTTTTCCGGAAACAAACTTCACGTCATTCCTAGCCGCAACCAATTTATCCTTCTTCAACTGCAGGTTACTGGTAGTAGCGTTATACGCAAGGCCGGTGCTCTTCTTCTGATTATAAAGAGCGATGCCAACGTCATCGTATATTAACTGGGCCTTCTTCACTAAAGCACCTGCGTCTTCGCGTCTTAATAATACGGATTTCCATTTTTCACCGCTGAATAGCTCAGCCGCCACAAAGAAGCCGGAAGTATTAGCCATCATTTCAACAGGTATCCCTATCTTTTCCAGCGACATGTACTTCATTATTTCCGCGGTCTCTTTAACGAGCTGCCTGTCGGTATCCATCCATGTCCCATCGAATAATCCCCGGTTCGACATGATCTCTGTTATCCTCTGATGCATCGCTTCCGGAGTCAAAGACAATATTTCATTTATATTGAGGTCGGCGGCGCTTGCCACCCCTAAAAATGCTTTGTATTGAGTAGCGAGATCGAGATAGTAAGAATTTGTCCTGTCTCTATTAACAGACAGCTCACTGGCCTCTCTTTTGGTATCCTGAAGTTCTATTTGAAGCTCATCTTTATTCGCAGGGTTGTCTTTTATGGCCTCTTCAAGGTGCGATTTGATAGCAGCCAGTTTAGATAAGCGGGCATCTGCCAGATTACAGGCGGATTTTGCTTTTCTTAATTCAATGGCTATTTTAATGACTCCCGTCGTTGTCGCATTCTCTAAACCTACGACGTTGTTCTCGGCTTTCTTCCTGGCATTTTCCAAAAGCATCACTTCGCCGTAGTACTCTTTGCCGACGGTTATTTTTATTTTGCCGCCGATAGTCAACGGCATACCGGCCTCCAGATCGAACCCCTCTACTTTTAACGTCGGACGGTTCCCAAATAATTTATCCAGAGCGCTTCTATCTGTTTTGTTCGCCGTCGCGCTTTGTATGTTTTTCAGAAGCGCGTTCGTTATCACATCTATCGAGGCTTCCAGATCGTCAAGTTTACCGCGGAATTCTGCCAGCACCTTCTCGCTGGGGTCCTTTTTAAATGCTCCATAGAATTTCTTTTCCAGCTTTTCACGCTGTTTCAGAAGGGATTTTAGCTTATGCGCTTCGGGTATCTCAGCAAGCTTTGCCTGCAGGGTCCGCTTAACTGCGCTTACTTCATTTCTCGCCATGGCAATATCCGGCGAGCCCTCATGCGCCTTTCGTATATCCCCTGCCAGCCCCGACGAAACATAATGCCCCTCAACGGGTTGCGGCCTGACCAATTTTTCAGCCCTCTCAAGCATCTCAACATGTTTCGGATCAAGCCGGAACTCTTCGCCAACTCCGGCAGTATTAAATTTCCAACCGCTGATTTTAAGTTTTTCTATATTGTCTTCGTTCTCAACCACACGCGTATTGCCGTCGCTCTTTCTTACCAAGATCGCGTACGGCTTCACTTCTTTCTGCCCGAAGAGCGCTACGTCAAACCGCTTTTTAGATACATCGCGCGCGGAGAATAGCCCAAGGTCCAAACCATAATCTTTCATAAAGGGTATGCCCTCTCCCCTGACCCAATAACTTTCGCCGCTGCAATAAACTATGTCGTACTCATGATCGTCGGGAGTTTTGGCGGTTACGAAGCTAAGCCCTTTGTTTAAGCTCTGTAACTCCGTTGATATATTTTGTAAATTACCGCGCTCCATGGCCAATTGATCCAATACCGCGGAATATTTCCGGGAGCTTTCGGTAGCCGCTGATACCGGCACCAACTGTCCCCGGCTGTCGGTGTATTGTTTTAGTCTTTCTCTGGCGACTTGTTCTGCCAAGGTCGCCGCTTCTTTCTCCAGTGTCGTTATTCTACCGCCGACTTCCCTGGCCTGCCTTGAAAGCTGCTCTCTTCTTATTCTTGTGGCTTTAACTTCATTTTCAAATTTTAAGATGCCGTTAAAAGCCCTATTAAAGGAAGTCATGGGATCCGTCTTTTTATCGTTTCTGAATTCAAGGGCAAGGAATGAGCCGAATGCCCCGTCCGAACCGAATAATAAACGCGCTCTTAACAATACACTTGTTTCCTTCTCCGCCCGCTTTAAGTTGTAATCAAGGGTAGCCATTTGAGAATTTACATTGCTCAATAATTCGCCCATGCTCTCTGCTGTCTCTACAATGCCATATCTGTCCTTAAGCATCTTACCGGTCGAATCGCTTATAATATTCTTGCTAAGCTCTCTCCACGCTGTAAAATCGGAGCTCAATGTTATATTGTCAGCAGGTTTTAACCTCAAGAGCTTCTTTATATCCTTTCGCACATCCTCCATTACATCATCCTGCTGCCGTATAGAATTCTCTATTTCGTTACGCATGCGTTCTATCTCGGCGTCAGAATATTGCAATTTCACGTTTCTTCTTGCCGCGGCTTCTATCTGGCTGAAGAACTCATCGCGCATCTTTACATAATTTTCTTTCTTCTGATAAGCCTCGACATATCTTGTCTGATAACTGTATATTTTATTCAGAAGATCCTGTATGGCCTTGTTTGTCAAAAGTCTCTGCCATACCGGCCTGTAACGCGCTATATCCTCTCTTACCGGCCCGGCAGGGTTTATTAAATAGAAACTTACTTCTCCTCCGGATTGAATTCCTCCCACGAGGCCTAATTTCATGATAGCTGCTAATTGCACCTTGTCCTGCGCCGTCAAAACGATGCCCTCTTGCTTAGCTATTTCCTCGAGCACCGTGTAATGATCTATGGTGTCCAAGCTCCTTAGAAATACTTGGTCTACGGTCAAGTCTGAATAAATTGGCGCCGTTGTTTCGGCTGTGGCGGCGGATTTTTCCAATTCTTCCATCCTCGCGGCATAAAACTGTTTAATCGCCTCGAGTTTTTCACGGATAGAATCTCTTATCTTGCTAAAGAATGTTTCCTTGTAGAGCTCTTCCAGAAGCGCGGAAGCCTTTTCTCTTAAAGTGACCTCGACAATACTTTTTACCACATTTATCTCGCTGTCAGGCCTGCCCTTTAGCAGCACATCTACCCTGTCTTTTGCCTTGGCTATGGCATAAATAATATCTTCGCTTTTGAGCACTCCTGCAGCGCGCTTCCTATTCTCCAACTCCTCAAAGAAGGTCCTCGCTATCGTATCTATCAGGATCTTCTTCTCAAGATCCTCTTTTGTCGCCAAATCAAGATTTATATTATTACGGACATAGTCTGTGAAGGCATATTCGATTATGGTGGCAAAACGTTTTACCTTGTTCTCCCTCAGAGCTTCTTCTATCTGCTTTAGGCGGTTTCCATAGTAATCGATTTCCGCCTTGCCGGCAGTTTGTGTCGCGGATGGCTGCGGCGCGGGCGCGGTCGTTGGCGCGGACGGCTGCGTTGTAACTGGCGCGGCAGGTTGTGCCGCGGGTGCGGTCGTTGGTTGTGTCGCTACAGGCTGGGTCGTGGACTGTGTCGCAGCGGGTTGCGTAGCTTGTGAAATCATCGTCGTGGCCGTTTTTTCCGCGAATCTGTGCGCCGCAAGTGTCGCCGGTGAAATAGATGCATGCACCATACAAATAAAAGTCATGGCGATTGCCGTACATAACACAATAGTTGTCAATGCCCTCCTGGGCGCCGGCATCGAAAACGTGTCTGCGATACCGCGCAGGCGATCTGCGAGAACGCGCCGGACGCGGGCCTTGAATAGCGCCCATGGTGTGCCGGCCTCACGTTTTCTAATAATGGACTCGATGGCTTTCCGCCCCGCTTCCAGTTGTCTCAGTCGTTCATCTTTTAGCCTATATTGCAGCATAAGATCGGCGTAGAGCTGGCCTTTACTATCAAGACCCTGCATCCTCGCGCCGATACCGGCCATATCTTCGGTAACCGCCGCGCATTGCCCTTCGACTTTCATTAATTCAATTTTTAGCTGTGCTGTCTCCTGGGATGCAAATTCGGGCTTCGCTTTCTCTCGCGCGATGGCGGCTTTTTCTCTTTCTATCATGAATACCATTACCGCTTTCGCGTCGGTCAGGCCGAGGCGTCTTAATTGCGGCGCGTCATACCAGATCGGGATAGCTTCGGGCTTTACTCCGGTGATCTTTACAAGCCGCTGCCAATCGTTGATACCGCCCTGATCACGCAAAGACAGCTTATACTTATTAAAGAAATAATTGAGTACAATAGTTTTTGAAACATTGCTTAACAGCGCCCATTCAGGGCTTGCCATAACAATCTTCAACCCGGCAATGGCTTGCTCCAATGTCGCAGGTACTGTGGGAGTTGGCCCTGGGGGAACAGGAACAGCTAATCTCCCGATCTTAACAAATTTTTCTTCATCTGCTTCGCTTATTTCCGGTTTTTTCAATAAGACTGCGAGGATTATGGCTGCTTTTATACGGGCATAAATTTTAAATGAAAAATAAGCTATTATTATCAGCCCAAGAGCTACTGCAAAGCCCAAGCCTATAGTTTCATAAAGCGTGCTCACAGGACTTACGGGCATTCCCGGCATAGCTTCAACAATATCTACCCCGGCAAATGCGGCGCTTGCAGTTTGCGGCGCGGCAAATAAAGCGCTTAAGCCGGAAAATCCCATGCCCGCCATAAGCCATCCGGGGATCGGCCCTCGAGCGGGCTTGCCTTCAGGAGATTCTGGCTTTGCGGGAGAAGCTGAAAAAGTAAAATTAGGTCTCAATTCAAAAGCAGGCTGATTTGAATTAACCCGCCCTTCGACAACCAGAACAAGAACATCGAGCTTGCGTCCCAGTAAGGCATTGGGTTTCGGTATAGGAACTTCTATCGTTTGCCAATTCCCGAAATTTTTATAGTACTTACCGATCTCCACATAAAATTGATAATAATTTTGTTCCCTTCCATCTTTTATTTCATGAAATTCGATCTTAATCTTCTCCGGCACTTTTCCTTTTTGCGCCTTGAAATCGAAAGAGACCTGGTTTAAACCTGATATGGAAACTTGCGCTTCTGATTTAAACCAATGAAAGCCAAAGTCCCCTTCACCGTTAAATGGGAAAGAAAGCTGAATAGCGCCGTCATCTTTCTCGATAGCTTGCAATTTTTCCGCTGCATCCCCCCCGTGTACCGCTGCGCGGAAAATTTGCTGGTTACTCACCATTGCCAAATCCGCCTGATCCGGGAACGCTTTAAACCGATAAACTGCCCCAAAATTTGCTTGAAGAGACCCATATCGTCCACGATATGCGGGATTCCCCTGAATAGCGCGTTTAATATTCCCTTGTGTCGATGGCGCCAGCAGGCCCGAAATTAAGAAATAATCATTGCTGGATACCCTCCATTGACTGCTTTCCGGCTTTACATCTTTCATTTGATAGGCATCAGCGAAACCGAATGGACCGAAAACTCCTTCCGCTTGATAGGCGCCGCTTAATGGCACCAAGGTATGTTGCGGATGAGCCGCATAAAGCAAGCCGGCATTTAATGGCGCGGCGTAATTTTCCTGGATTCCGTCTTGCGCGATCGCCTGGACGCCTCCATGAATATAATTGAATTCATTTGCGGATGGATCTGACGCGGGACTGCCGGGTATAGGATATCCATGGCGATAAGACGACAGTAAACTTGCCGAAATCAAATGTTGATCTGCCTGCAATAAAGCACCGTTAAAATCGTGAGAAAAATATAAATAATATGGAAATTGGAAGAGCGCGCCTTCTTTGAGTTCCGGGGCATAGAAATAAATCCCGTTTTCCTGGACCAATCGATGATTATATTTCATTTGATCCCATTTTACAGAAACATCGCCCAAAACCGATCCAAACAAGTAAACCAGCAGGCTTTCGCTGTAAATTTGATCGTAATAAATTACGTTCCCGGATGGTTCTGTATTTTTCTTCCCTTCTTCATTATCCGAATAATAATTCGCCGCAAAAAGACCTTTTCTCGCGTTAAAAAATTTATTCCATTTTATTTCTGAAGTGAAACGGGTGGCTTCCTGAATTGTTTTTTGATCTGTTGGATCATTGGAATCACTCAGAGCCCCCACAACACTTAACATGTCGCCGATAAGGAATGCGTTATCCAGGATATTAACCCGCCCCAACTGGTTAGGGTCAGGACGAATGCCCCCATCTTCGGTCATCTGTACCCATGGGAGAAGGCCGGTCTCGGGATTGCGAATCCGATTGACCAATCTTATGACTTCAAGTAATTCTTGGCGTGATTTAGCCACTGGGAGATCGGTATCTTTGATTTCACCGGCAATAACCGCTAAATGCCCTTTGATCAGAAGGCCGTACAATTCAGGTTGAGAATAACGGGCGCCTTCTGTCAAATCTGCACCATTGAGCTTATAATGATCAAAAACGGTTAAGCCTTCGCGGGCCTTCCCGGTAAGATACAATTTTAAGGTTTTGGTCAGGACATGCTTTCTGAATTCATCGGGAGTGCTGAAATTTTTAGGTAATTGGCCGGTTCTTGCTTCCTGGATAGCCAAGGTCTTAGCGACCAATTCTTCGGATGTTACTTGACCTGAAACTTGAGTTGCAGAAGGAATAATCTCCGGCTCATGGCTTTTGCCACTCATAGTCGTTGCAGGGAAAGCTAAGCTCAGGGCAATAACTATCGGGAGTAAAAATCTGAGGGAGAATGGCTGTAATTGAATCCGCTGCGGCTGTCTTTGCCCCTTTAGAATAAACTCAATCACCCTATTTCTTATATCCAATATGCTTTTGTAATAATATCTAACACCGGCGTTCACATTCGCGACAAATGCCGTTTCAAAAACAAAGGGCCCGATAATCCCGAAAAGCCCCGCAACGAAACCAGTCATACCCAGGATCAGAGTAACATGATTTACTTCCAGTCTCGAATAAAAACCTACCAAATTCATTGTCAACACAGTCAGCGCCAACGCAAAAACAGTTGCTTTACCGGTTATAATCCTACTCATGATTTCTTTGATCGACTTATCCCCCTCTTCGTCAAAAATGGGAGTTGGCATATGTACGACTTTTTTGCCCAATAAATAACGGCCTGCGCCAAGTGACGTATAAAAATAAATTCCTGCATATACCCAACCCTGGAATTGTATGCGAATGAAATTTTTAAAAGTATTCCAGATCAAGCCTCCTTTTTTCGTTATGTCATTGCTTCTCATTGTCATTGTTAGAGAACTTAATAAAATAAGAAATGTTCCAATTAAAAATAAAGTTACACAAGCACCCCCTATGTGCAGTTTCAGGAAAAAAGCACTTCCGAATAGTTGAAAGAAAATAATGTTGATCGATAAAAATATAAACGGCATAAAAGATTCTAATGGTATTGTCATGCCTTGTAAAAAGTTAAATTTTACATACCATGGAATCTGCTTATTCTTCAAAAAGGAAAGAGTTGCAGGTTTTAATATGCCTGATTTTATCCACTGGCTGATAGGGTTAAGGATTATTTCGGTATCGCCATGCGCAAATTTGGTCTTTCTCGGGAGGTCTGCATTGATGCTCTCCGGGGCCGCCTCTCCGAAAGATTGCAGTGATTCGAAATGAAGGAACAGACTTAAAATAATTTTTCTTGTCAGTCCGCCTTCCGTATTCATAGCTGCCTTAAAAACACTCTTCCTGACATTATAAAGTGGGAGATATTCATCGAACCCGGCTCGTTCGATATGCCGCATAAAGCCCTGGATAGCTTCTTCTGCGATGCCTCGTTTTTTGATTTCCCGCTCTAAATCTTCCAGACTCAGGCGCATGCATTCTCCAAAATTCAGAGTTTCATACTGGACAAATCGCCCAAAATAAAGGTTTCCGGTTGCTGGATTTACAGTTTGCGACACAGCAACGGAAAATGCGGTATCTTCACCAACCTGGTTTTCATTCCAATAACCGACTTGCTTTAAGGCTTCTTTCCGAACAAAGGCGTTGTGTCCAAACATTCTGGGAAAACCATAATGAGCTTCTACTGGAAACAAATATTTAATATAAACTTCGTATCCGTGAGACAGAAGCGCTGAAAACCAGTTTGTTTCTGCATTTGTCACATAAATTGAATTTTGCGTAAATGCCAAGTCCGGGTCATCTATGAATTCTTTGACAGTTTGCATAAGACCTGCCGGAGGGACGATTGAGTCTTTATCAAGGAGAAGGGCTAATTCTCCTATTCTAGGTGTACCCAATACAAATGTATTTGCAAAAATACTTTGACCCGCAACGAGGCTGCTTCTCGCAACCGCAAGCGCCTGTTCTGCAGACATACCCTGGCCCATTGCCTTTTCAACCAGATCGCTTAACATGTAGCTATGATTCAGATTGCTGCCTTTTTTGAATGAGCCCCGGCGTTCGAATGTACCCCAGGCAAATTGTGATCGATGTTTTGGTCTCGCAATTACTGAAAAACCCTCGCCTGCATGACTGCGATAAAATGTCATGCGATTATGAAATTCTATTTCATCCTTTGTCAATTTTTCCTGGTTACTCAATTTTTCCTTAATCTTTGCTTCCAGTCCGAGGGGATCGTTGTCTGACAACTGCATCAGGCCATCGTCATTCACCATAATATTCGCTATAGGTTTTCCTGTTTCTACATTGTATCGCCTGACCGCCTCGATAGAACTTTCGAGATTCGCCCGAATAACCGGCCATGGTTCCATATAAATAGGTATTTGAATTGTTTGCGTTTTCCATTTGCCGCTATAATTCCCTTCGGGGATCCGATACGAAAAGAATTTGCTATTGACCCGGTAAGTGAATTTATCTAAATCAAGCAAGATAAACATATGAGCGATTATGTAATAGGCGATAAAAAGAAACATACGGCCCCCTCCAAATATAAGAAGCAGGCTAAGATATGCAAATATGGCATATTGACCAAGAAAAAGAGGTATAAATAATGAAGGGATAGATATTATAAGCGGTAAACCATAAATAGTTAATATAGCAGACGAAATCCAAGCAGAACCTGCTTTTCTCTGCGGCGATGTCAGAATCTGTTCCCGCGCCGAGGTTTGTTTCGGCTCCTGCGCATTCCTCTTGTACAATTGGTATATGATCAGGCTGAATACCAGTCCCCATGCAATAATTCCATACGGTATGTTTATATTGTTTGCTATCGGGCTCTGGAAAACACCGGCAATGGCAGCGTTTGCCTGTTGGCCGAAGAGCGATATAATCCCTGCGGCGCCGATAATGAAAGGAAACAAATTATTAGTGGAGAATGCCAGTCTTGTTCTTAAAGAAGGCGCTTCTGATCTTAACTGTAATTCTTCCGGGAGCGCCTGCTGGACAATGCTGTTACTTATACTGCTGGTAAATTCATTCAAGGCCCCTGGTCGTGAACCTTTATTATAAAACTTAACCCACGGTCCTGCATACCGGCTAAGATTATTTCTTAAAAGCTGCCTTGTCGGGGGGTAAGCTTCAGGACGTGTTTTTTCCATATAATATTTGTAATGAAGCATTGCTAAAAGCAATGAGGAAATATCGTTGGATTTATTTTCAAGCAGTTTTGAAATGTCAGGCTCTGTTAATGCCAAGAGTTCCCCAACAGGCACCCCAAAAGCATGAGACAATAATCGCGCTTGCATAGGATCCCTGCTGGCCCAGGCCAGGATAGTCTTCGCGCTGCGCGGCTGGATCATAAACAGGCTTTTTGCCGGCCCGTTTTTATCCTGCGCGCGGTTTTCTAATTTATCACTTTCGTGAATGGCGGTTAAAAGCAAAAGGACCGCCATGTCTTCCTGGTAATCTGCATTCTTATCAGCGTAAACCACCTTAGAGCAAATTCTTGTAAATCCATATAACCTGTTTATCTCGCCCCTTAGGGCGGCTGCATATTGCGCTTCTGATATCTTGAGTTGCGCGGTAACTTCAGATCTATCCTGATATAACTTTGCTTTTGGGCCTTCTTTCTTCAAACGTCTGTCTATATGCTTTGCTGCTTTCTGCAGGAATATATACGCTCCATTTGATGCTTTTACCTTATCCGTATCGACATATTCGCCTTTCAACAACATAAATTCTATGACGGTTTTAACTTCTCCCAGGTGCTGGCCCGTAACTATATAATTGCGCAAGACTTCTTTTTTCTGCTCATTGCTTAATTCAACGCCCTGGGGAAGGTTTATACTGTAGCCATTGGGCGTTTCTTGAATAACTAATCTGGCGAACTGATTATTGTAGGAGAAATCTATTACTATAGATCTGCTTACTGTCCAATTCTTTGACTCGTATTCGAGTTGAACGGCCGGGCCGGAAATTGTCGGCGCGGGGGCAATTGCTGCAGGCACGGACGGCTGCGGTGGTTGTGTCGCCATATACAAATTTTTGATAACAGGAGTTATTGCTGCAATCGCTATTAAGGCCGGAAATGCCATGGCGCATATTGCAGCAATCAGTCTGATCCTGACAGCGCCTATATTCCTGCCTTTTGTAGTAACAACCGGCCGAGCAGAAGGCATCGCTGTCTCCTGTGTCAGCGTTTTAGGGGCTGCGAGGTCTTCAGCCGCAAGCTGTGATTTTGCTCTTTCAAGCGTCGCGTCATCCCACGTAAGGACTTTTATAAAGACATATGCCTGGGCGGCGTATTTGCGGATCCCTGCCGCATATCTATCCAGGTCTGCATCATTTTTTGCGCCAATGTAAAGCTCAAGGTATGACTTATAGACAGCTATTGCATTACCGAATATATCGGCATAAGCGGGCGGATCGAATTCATCCGGGGTCTGGGCCCTGCCTGAACCTGCCGATGTTTCATATCGGCCTTTGCGCGGAGTGCCCTCTATCGCATATTGAACAAGATATTCATGATATTTTCGCAATACTTCGGCATCGGTTAGTTTATCAAATTCTGTTTTAAGCTCATTTACCAGCCCAACCTCATTCTCAACTTCCGACAGCCTTATTGTTTCCAGCCGTATTATAAGCTTATTCAACAGGATCATCATCCCGCGATCGTTCTGGTAATTTTCGTCTATTGATACGCCTTCTGCTTCAAGCGCTTTTACTACAGATCCCGTTGTAATGTACTTACCATCTCCAAAGTGGGAGTAAAACGCTGCTGTGCGATCCGTAGCCAACCTGCTCGCAACGGCATCGATCATTGTTTCTGAAGGTATTTGCGCGGGGGCCGGTTCGGCTCGCAACTCTTCCAGTTCTGTTTTAAAATCCACTCGGGCCTTATTGGCTAAAGCAAAAAGCCGATCAAATTCTCTTTTCCCTACCTCAACATCGTCTGTTTTGAAATTATACGCGCGCTTCCTCAAGGAATCTTTTTCCTGAATAGCGCCTTTAGCGATGTCGGCGCGCATAATAAGATTTTCTATGGCAACTATGTCTCGCTCTCTTATGCGCCTCTCCAAAGCATGCCTAATGGCGCGTATCTGTCTTATAATAGGTATAACATCCGGCTTGCTTGGCTCGGTCAGCAGTTGCTGAGCCGGAGCTGCTTCCACTGCCAGCGGCTCACCACCGACTCTGACGACCGCCTCTGTAGACGTATTTCTATGAACAGAGACCGTCCTTAACATGCCTTCGACAGTTCTTGGACTGGGGGTAGGAATAACCCATGTGCCGGCTAATTGCTTATCACCCATATCTATTCTGCCGCGTACGGATTTCTTAACCGCGCTCTTCTCATCGCCTGTTAACCCATTATAGAATTGCTTCCTGTTGGCTACCCTTGAAAATTCCGTATCAAAATCTTTTTTAGCTTTATTTTTATTCATTCCCTCTGTGATCGATTCGACCAGCATATCCTTTGTGGCCGATTCTACCTTAGCGAGCCGATCCTCTATCGATATGGACTGCGTACCTTTGGCCGCGAGTGTCCGCTTCATCCTCTCTTTAAATTTAACCATCTCTTCGGGTGCCGTTGCCCTATTTTCGATACTACCATCAGCATTTTTCAAAATCGTTCTGTAAATAGGTCTCGGCAATGCGAATACCGTCTCCCCTCCCGGTGGGTAAGACGGTTCAGAAATCAGGCCCTTTGCCTTTAAAGATTCATACGCGTTCGTATACCCTGCCAGCCACAGCTTCTTAACACTCTCGACATCCCTGTTTTCTATGGCAGCCTGGCCTAAGCTTGTGATAATGGCGTCTAACAGAAAGCTTTGGGCTTGTTTCGGATCGGCCATGCTATTCTTCAGATAGTTGTCAGACAACAGGCTGTACTCGCCTGTCTCAAGAAGGTCTTCATACGGCTCTTTTTTGTTTGTGAGTATAGCTACATACGGACGATCGCCTTTGGATGAATCGAATTTAGGCAGGATAACTATGTACGATGTCTCTTTCTGCTTTAGAAGTTGCGTCAGGCCTTTTGTGTGGTAACCGCCTGTGACAAGGGCCGCGACATTCTGGCCGGTAGCTTGCATCTTGTTTATGGTGTTGGTAAGTATCGCGGAGTTTCTCTCTTCCGCCGTTTTATAGAACGCCAGGGCAGGTTGTATATTCTCGAATATAACGCCAAGGTCATAGCCGCCATCGATTGCGACGCCGTATTTGGACAAACCTTCTCTGATAAGGCCGGCTACCGATGCGGCGTCCACTCTATTCTTATTCGCGACCAGCTCTTCCAGGTCACCGTTGGTCAGCTTCAATTCATAAAGGTCTTTTACAAGAGAAACGAACCTTGAGAAATCATGCAGCTTGCGCTGGTAATCATTCGTAAAAAGCTTCTCTTTTATAGAGTCCTCGAATTTCCTTACCTCTTCAAATATCTCGACAAGGTCTATCGATTCGTAAAGCGATATGTATTCTGTGTAGGTGATAAGGCCTTTGTACGGATCCGGAGCTATACCGTATCTTTGGGCAAGCTCCTGCAGGTATATATAATATTCGCTCTGCGAGATCTTATTCATTTTGAACGATAAGCTTTTCAGGACCAGCTGCTCCAGGTCCTGCTTCAGCATCTTCTTGCTTAGCACATCTATGAGAGCGTCACGTTCTTTGTTCGCCTTTTGGAAATTTATCTTCTTCTCTAATTTCAGAGACTCAACAAGCTTCGCGAGATTCTCGTATCTGGTGTAGCTTATACCGTATCTGGCGGCTAATGTATTTACGAGTTCCCATCTATCGCTAAAACTGATCTTGCCGTCCTTGTGAAGGACCGAGTTGCTCTCCAGGGCCATCAAATCTTTTGAATAGGCCTTCTCTTTCAGGCTGTTAAGATTCGCTGTAAGGCTGGCTATATCCTTTCTGGTAAGCTCATTAATGTCATGGATTTTTCTAAACTGCTCCACGTTTTCAAGATAGAGCGGCTTGTCTTCGATACCGTAAAGCGCAACTTCGTGATCCGATGTGATCGAAAAGAATTCACCCGCGGAAAGCTTGCCTTTCTTCATGAAATATTTCGCGGTATTCTTGCGGATCTCTTCATCGGGGAATGTCTTCAGGATGGATGTATCGATATAGCCTTGAGAACCTTCTATGGCTACCAGCTTTAGGTCATAGTTAGTTACTAATGAGTCGAGTATGGACACTATGGATTCTTGAGCTGCTAATGAGGCGTGGGCGTCCTGGATGTTGATGATGGTCTTATCGCCGCCGTTGGTGGATTTGTAAACTTCCTTAGTAACGGCGACATCTTTGGGAATGGCTATCCCGCCTTGAGGCGTGACCGGCTGGGGCTTTAAAGCAAAATTCCCGTTTTGTCCTTTCGACCAAACGGGAGATCCTTCCTGCGCCCAGACTAAATCCTGATTAACAAAACATACTATCAAAATAAGCGCAATGGCCCGGATCCACTTTTTATTCCGCGCGCTCTGCCAGTCCATGATAAGAGACTTGCGGCCAAGCTCTTCGCGGGTGGATATCGGGTCCAAATGACTAAAAACCGATAGCGATATTTTTTGAACCGAATCTCTTCGGCTCCGCCAAGCAAACATTTTTTTGATTACCCTTCATAAAAATGTTGTGTTAAGAACTGCCTTTTTGTTTCTATTACATAAAAAGTATAACATATATATAATATAGAGTCAATGCATGGTATTTGGCTTTTTTGTGTTTTAACTATATTGCAACACATTGAAATACAATGCGTTACAATTATTATGAGTGTATTCTATTAGGCGTGTAAAAAAGTAGGTCTTGACACTTCCAAATTCCTATCCCCAAACCGTTTTACCCACCGGGTGGGTAAAACGGTTTGGTGGTATCAAATATTTTTTAAAATACTTTGCAACAATTTTGGCACTTTTTACGTCTTATATAGTAGGGACCTATTACCCACCGGGAGGGTAAATAATGGTAAGTGGATGATAATTAAACAAAGGAGGTTGTATGCCGCGAAGAATAGTGCCATTAGTAAAAAATGAAGTGTATCATATTTTTTCTCGAAGCATAGCGGAGTTTGTAATCTTCAACAATAATGAGGAATACAGAAGAATGATGGAAACGATAAAATTTTATAACACCACAAAGCCTCCTTGTAAATTTTCTATTTACAAGGAGTTGGCCGCACCAAATAATGAGCCTGGTGGGAAGGAAAAATTGGTAGACATACTGGCTTACTGCCTGATGCCGACTCATTTTCACATGGTATTAAAAGAAACAGACTATGGGAACATAACAAAGTTCATTCATTCGGTATTAAATAGCTACAGCCAGTACTTTAATACAAGACATCTACGGCACGGCCCATTATGGCAAAGCAGATTTAAAAATGTACTGGTCAAAGATGATATTCAGCTGCTTCATGTTACCAGATATTTGCACCTAAATCCTGTAACTGCTTTCATTATAAACTCTCCCGACGGGTGGAAATATTCATCATATATGGAATATATGGGTTTACTTGAAGATTCGGACAAGATTTGTAATTTTTCACAATACATAGCTATCGAGAAGAAATCATATGAGAAATTTGTTAAGGACAGGATTGGATATCAGCGGGATCTGGCAATGATCAAAGCACATTGTTTGTAGTAAACCGTTTTACCCACCGGGTGGGTAAAACGGTTGGGTGGTTACGCTTTTTGTTTTTCGTGGCGGAGGAATTCTAATTCTTTTTTGAGCGGCTCCCAGTATTCTATGTCCTTACTACGCTCGGCCATCTCTTCTTTTTGGAGTTCTAACTTAAGCTGTTCCATGTTTTGTACAATAGCCAGCGAAAGAAGCGGTCTATTTGTAACTGTTTCTTTCGTTTCTTTAGGATATTTCCCAGTAATCTCTATCAAAAGTTCGGCACTCCTGCATTCGCGAAGCCACCACCTGACCTGTTCATCCGTAGGCTTAACCCTATTTAAAGCTATGTCATTTTCCACAAGACGCTTTAACATCAGCCAGTCTTTATCGCGTTGTGTCTTTTTGCTCTGAACAAGATCCCGCAACGAAATAATATCTATGCCGCCATTATTTTTAACCCTTATTGTTTTCCGTCGGGCCCATAGTTTTTCAAATCCCTCACACCCTCTCAACTTGGCTATTAAATCCACCCGTAGGCCTTCCACGCCCTTCGCGGCGCAACGAAAATGACAGGCGTGACCGCGCTCTAAATATTCGATTTTAAGCGGTGGAAAATAGATGGAGGTTGCCTGCAGATGTTTCAGCGCTTTTTGCAAATGTTCGAGATTCTCATATGTGGCGAGTATCACAAAATCTGAATCCCTGCTAAATTCAGCGGCTCCGTAAATAATACAGGCCTGCCCACCAATTAAAAGGCACTTAACCTGATATTTCTTGAGCGTAGAAAGGACTTTGAGGATCGGGTTCGGGGTCAAGATCTCCTCCTAATGATATATAGAGTTTCCATAACTTGGTTGTTTCCAAGAGCCTTTTGGCGGGGGTAAGACTAAGCCATTCCTTGTCTTCGTCGATAAACGACCCTGACAATTCTATTGCTTTCTGTTTTTTCATGCGCTCACCTGATATTTACCGAATAAATTATACCACATATTCACAAAATCTCAATCATAACCGTCTTACCCACCGGGTGGGTAGGATGGTTAAAGGATATTATTGATGGATTGCCATGGTAAAGCAAAAATTTTTTCACTTAACTTAGTCTTTCGGGGAACCTGGCAAACAAGAAAACCTTGCGTTGCTGATCTGTATTCAGAAAGGAAAACCTCCAGGTGGCGTATGTCACTCGACGTGGGGTTTCCGGTCAGCTTAACTTCCAGAGGAGTATAGATCCCATCCGCGTCAATGATCCAATCGACTTCAGGGCCATCAGGATCCCGCCAAAATCGAATCTTTACTCCATGCCCCTTTGTATGCGCGGATCTTAAAAGCTCGAGACCAATAAATTGCTCAAATATCTTTCCCATGGTATCGCGCGAAGGCTTTGTCCCCTCACGCGCGGCAAGACGACGTACTCCCAGATCAAAAAACAGATATTTTTCAGATTTAGTAAGTTTTTTTCTGGTCTTGCTTTGAGTTAATGGCTCTACTCGTTCGGCTATAAGACAATCCTCTAATATTTGATAATAGGCACCTATAGTGGTATGAGAAACACCTATCTCCTGTGATAATTTTCTTAAATTTATGATACCTCCGGATTCGGAAGCCGAAAGCTCTAAAAATCTCGCAAAATCCCCTAAATTCCTCACAACAGCTTCGGCGCGAACTTCTTCTTCCAAATAGGTTGTCACGTAAGCTTCCAGATCGGTTTCTCTATCTGAAAGCGACTGAACGGCAAGTATTCCGGGTAATGATCCATAAATGAGCAGCTCATTTAAATCTTTAGCGGGGAATTCCAGTAAATTAAACGGATCCAGCCGGAACGCGACAACACGCCCGGGCAGGAGATTAATCTCGGCCCCCCTGCGAAGCCTGCGAGCGCTTGAACCTGTAAGTATAAAGTTGGCTCTATCCCGGTCGATTAGATCCTGGACAACATCCAAAATAACCGGCACTTTCTGAACTTCATCTAAGATAACAAGTGGGCGTTTGTCGGATTCTGCGGCAATTAGAGATTCCACTTCTCCTTTTAGGAGATGCGGCGACTTTTCATACCGCTGTCTTACGTCCGGCTGCACGAACGAAATCGATAAATCGTATTTAAACTGACGGGTTAATGTCGTTTTTCCTACTTGCCGCGCGCCGAGCAAAAGAACGCTCTTATTCCGTTCAAGAGTATGTCTAATCCTCCCATCCAAGAGTCTTTTAATGTATTTCATGGTTTAAATTATCGCCGAAAATGGATGACTTGTCAACAAAATTCTTATAAGCCATCTTACCCACCGGGTGGGTAGGATGGTTTAGAGTGATTTGGCGGTGGCGTTGAGGGCTGAGAGGAATTCGTTGATTATCTTGCCTATATTAATTTTCGTTATGACGCGCAGCCAACCGCCCAGGGTATTTTTGATCTGATTCAAAGTTCTTACGGTTTCAGCAGAACAATCTTCGGTAGCTACCGCCGTGGGCTTATCCTGTGCCGCGAGCCTCTGGATAAAGCGTATCAATTCCACCATCAATGCCGCCGCGGCTACATTCCTGGAATTGCCTTCCAGGGCCGCAGATTTCTTATCCGCGATGAGGAAGTTGGACATGTTATTTATTTCTTTCTCCGGAGCGGACGCGAATGTCCTGTAATGGCTTGTTACAGAACCTATGTCGGATTCCATGAGCGCATATGCTATGTGGGAATTGGGAACAAGCTGGTCTATCGATGCCCTTGCCTTGCCGACGATATCCGGTTCTCCGTCTGGAATTCTTATTATATTGACGTTGGCTTTTGTAATTATATCTTTAGCGGATTCTTGAACTATCACGAAATAATTAATCGGTGAATCTGCTGAAGCCGTACTCTCTATGGCATCGGCCACTTCCCGGTAGCTATAAGCGCCTCTTCTCGCGTCTACAACGACCGCGAGTTTACCCTGGAAGACACCGGCCTCTTTCAGCAATCTTGTGAGTTTATCAAGTATCGCATAGCTCGACATGGAGGTCCCTGACGGGCCCATAGCAGCAAGATCTGCCCGGAGCTTCTCGAGTTCCCGCAAATATATATCCTTTACGCCTCTGGCCGCGGCACGTTTCACGAATTTCTCGCCTCTTAATATCCCTAAAAGGGCGGACAACCCTTCCCCAAGCTCTTGCATTTCGGAGATCGTGCTTGATATATTTTCTCTATAGAGAACGGCGCTTATGCCTGCCGCGGTTTCGCGGCTAAAGGTATGCGTGTTGACCCACGAACCGAATGTAGGCATTGTATCTGTTATGGCAATACTTATCGGGACTATCCTGGAGCCGGCTATTACATATACAGCATTATTTCCGAAATATCCTTTTGCATAATTTTCTCTGTCGGCATCAAACTCTCTATCGTCTTCGGCTTCCGCTGGATGTGTATGTATGTAGATATAGCTGCCTTGCGCATGTATGGTCTGATTACAATTAAAGTATTCCACCGCTCCATTCTTATTAAACGAGACCTCTGATTTTGTTCCATATTCGACTGTACCGTCGGAGGTTCTTATGGTAATGGCTGCTTCGGTACTTACAGCGCTCATAATATTTATCGCTTCTCGAGCGACTTTCAGGTCTTCTCTGCCTGCCGATATTTTGACATCTAATTTATCGAGTATGGCTTCCTTAAGATTGACCCCTTTATCGCTACCCTCCACCGTGAATACTTCCGCACCTACAGTTACGGTTACGGTCTGGCCGGCCATTACAGTACCTGCCTTGGCATTTATAATAGCTTTGGCCATCTTCTGTTTTTCTGTAGCAGATATCGTAACACCGGTCTGCTGTGTGAAGCGCTCCACTACAGATGAGGCGTCTATTGACATGGCCTGGCTTCTCCCTATAATATTCACGTTCTGCATAGGCGCGACCGCGCTCGTGCCGAATGCGCTTGTTCCGACGACCGGCGCAATAGGCGAACTGATTGCGCGCCCAGGCGCGAGTTCTTTCACCGCGCCAATACCCAGATTTCGCAACCATCCTCTTGTTTCGCCTCCTGCAGGCAATAGACGCGTTTCAACATTTATCGGCATGTTAACTAAGAATTTATCGGCACTTGGGAATTCAGCCGCGAAGCTTTTGGGATTTACGGCACGCAGCCCTATAGCCTGCGCAACAGCTTCGGGTAATATACCCTTTAGGCCTTCTCCTAATTTGGTAATTCTATGATTAGCTACATTAACTTCTTCCGGCTTCATGCCAAAGGCGCCAAAACCAGCTACAACAATCTCCTGAATCGCCCTATCGCTACCTGCTTGTCTTAATTGCGAGGTTATATTATATCTCTTGTCAAGGACATGACCTACTTCATGAGCAATAGCCTCATCGATATTTTTAGAATACCTCAACGTGGCACGCCTCTCCATAACTCCTGTTGCCGCATTGACTCTGGCATCAGCGTCAATTCCTCCTAAGTTAACGAGTTTGTCTGCCCGCCGATCCCATTCTTCATTAGGCACAACTTTTATTGTCACTCCATGCATTTTCGCAAAATCTTCGCCGCTAATCGGCGCTACGGCTTTCGCGGCTGACTGCGGTCTTGCAATCTTGCCTAAAATTGCGATAAGACTGCCGACTGCGGCGACACCGCCCATTACAGCAAGCGCCATCGGGCTTATGACTCCGGCTACGACACCGGCAACGAGCCCCACGACCGCAACTCCTGCAACCACAGCCAGTTGTGCAAATCCGCCTTCTCTCGCCGCAGGCCCGCGCGGCTCTTCTAACGCAGGGATAGCTTCCGCTGCTTTACGAACGGCGTGCAATACAGGGTGCGCCATTATTTGCAATGCAACAAAGTTACGGATATTCTGCGGTACTTTTATCTTGTTGTCTATCTCGCCCATTACTATCCATCCGACTATATCCGCGAACTGCTCTTCTCTCAACAGTTCATCCACAACCACCCTGCCTCTAAAATCTTTCTCAAATCCACTTGCCTTTTCCACCAGACCTATAAATCTTTCCTGGTTGGCTTTGTCTATGTTTCTCCAGACAAGATGGGCTACCTCATGCACGAGGTCTCCCGCATCGGCTCTGTTACTCAAGTCTAATCTATAAAATACATCGTTACCAACCCACTCACACTCAACTACTCTCCCGTTAATATCCATCGAACTGCCGTCTGGTTGCGCTACAACGCCGGCCTTACTTAACCCTAACTCGGCCAGGCCTCTCGCCACCTGGGTGTTGTCCAAAACTTTTACCAAAAGCTCAGGCGTTCCCGGATTTACTGTTATACCGAACCTGGATATTTCTTGCTCTGCGCCAGTCTTCTCGTACTTCGCGGGCTCGGGCACTGGCTGCTCGATAGTTACCGATGCTGCGACCGGTACAATATTATTCCTTAGTTCGTCTGAAAGCCTGGCTGATATCTTTTCGCCTATGCCACTTATAGTCTTAATGTTTTCTCTGAAATTGGCAGGAAACTCTGACAGCCATGCAACCGCCTCGCTATTATTCTCACTTGTAATCTCGGCAAGGTTAGCAAAATCTATTACTACGGCTCTTCCATCTATAATACCTATGTCTTTGAGTATATTGCCACTGGAACTGATAAGAGGGTTAAAGTATACTCTTTCTTTCCAAAGCATAGAAATAAGCTCCGCTGTTTTCTGCGTAACCTCCTTCTTTGTAATATTGTATTCACCCGGTTCGCTAAGCATCTCGAAGATGGTGGGAATAGCAGCTTGCTTTATCACCATTCTCGTCCCAAGCTTATTTCTAACCAGTTCATATCCAAGCACAAGACCTTTGGCAACAAGCGCCTTCGCCTGGACAAGGTTGTCTGCCCTAATTACCTCCTGCATAACCTTCTGCCTTGCCTCAACCGGCTTTACAAATGTTCTCGCATTTTGTTTTGAAATTGTTTCAACGGCAATGGCATGATAGCCTTCGGCAACTGCCTCCAGGCTGTTGAGATTATCCAATTCATCCCCTGTCATAATACTTGCCGCTATAGCATCTTCCTGCCTTAATTCTTCCGCCTTCTGCGCGTCGACACCAACCAACTTGTCAAACTTTACTACACCGCCCTTTTCCAGCGGCTCGAAGATATCCTTGTGGAACGCGGCCATCTCTTTGAGCGCACCTCTCTGTTCGCGAGTCAGTGTCTTTATCTTAGCGAGTTCTGTAAGTTTACCGCTTATGGGCAGGGCAGGCCAGTTCGAAACAGCATGCAATATTGCATCTACTTCTTCGAATTTAACCGTGTCCATGACGCCGTCACCTAATTGGATCTGCAGTATCCGATAAGCATTATAAACATTGCCTATCATAGCGCCTGCTTCAGGACCAAATGATAATTGGCTTACCATTGACATCGGCATGCCGCTGCGTGCCACAAAATTCTGCGCATAATTAAACATCGCTTCACGCATTAGTGAAGGTTTAGCATTGTATTCTCCGGCTATTTTTTCTACACTTTCTAACGTTATAGGCTTAGGCTGTTCGCCTTCCTTGGCAGTACGCGCATCCTGTAATAGCCTTGATAATGCAAGCTGCGCCCCGGCGATGTCCGTCTTCAGATCTGACTGCATAACAGCATTAATGAGTGCGCCAAGCGTTGCAGCCTGGTCTTCTCTTGCAACCGCGGATGAGATCATGGTAGTAAGTGCATCCCTAACCTCTTCGGCGCTGTAAACTCTTCCCGCGCTCCTTTCAGACGCCGTCCTGGTCATGGCTCCTGCAACATGCTCAGCAACGGGCATTATTAGATCGGCCGTAGCAAGTCCGTTTTGCGCAGCTAAGGCATCTACCTGATTTACAGGTATGTCGTAATCCCATACCTGTGATTTTTCCACGGTCTTTATAAGATTCGCCGATACAATAATTTGCACTCTAAGCATTTTTGCTGCTACTCCGACATCCTCATATTTTCCTGCTATTACCTGCAGCGTCCCAAGCGTTACCTCGGTCTTTACACTGCCAGGCAACACATCATATATAGCGGCCATACGAGGTGCCTGTTTTTCATCTGTCAATAGTTTAAATATTTCAGCCAGCGATGTTTTTGTAGGAGCAATTACTGTTTCTATCTCTGTAATCTTCGTATCTTTTCCTGACCTTTGATTATCCATTATCTTGGCCATTACATTCTCCATAGCCAATTCCGGCACCCCCGAATTCATGGCCCTGTCCCACAGCCTAAGGGCTTCTCTATTAATTGAACTCTTTATTGCAAGGCCCTGCGCCATACCAACTGCCATGGCTAGAATTGTAGGTGTCCAAGATCCGCTTAGGATACCTACGATATTAAGAGCTATTATTACCGGATTAGCCAAAACACCTGTTGTGCCCATGCCGAATCTTTCCATGCCTTTTCTTAATCCGGACCTATCTCCGGCGGGCGAGTCTTGCTTTATTATTTCGGCCATCTTTCCCATATAGGAATTCAATAAAGGCATTGCTAAAAGTGTCATAATGCCTATGGCACCCTTGATACCTACCGCTACTCCACCGATAACCGGTGCCCACGCTGCAATCGCTCCACCCAGAACAAGCGGCGCGGCTACTTTAAATATAGGATGCGTGTTCTGCCACGATGCGGCAAGGTTATCGCTCATCCTTGTAAACCAGCCTCTAATCGCTGAAGGAGCCCTGTCCTGCAGGACTTTTGCTATGTCAGCACTGATTAGCCCGAGGCCTGCGAGTTCCGCTGATGTCTTTCCTGTAATATTCATCAGTATTGTGGCGGCTTCTGCTTTCTGCATAACTCTATAGGCGGCAGAATCCTTTGTTATCTTACCCTGCGCCACAAGGCTATCGGCTAAACGCGATGGCGTTTTGCCTGATGGGCCGGCGACTAACATTGTCGCTAACAATTCGGCAGATCTTCTGGTCGACCCGCGGTCTGTCCCGGATAATTCTGATCCCATTGGTATGAGGCCCGTCTCGACTGCCTGGGCCTTAAGTTCTTGTATTTTATTCTCTCTCTCGGCTATATTTCTACTTAACGCCGCAACTTCATTCGGCTTTATATAGCCTTTCTCTCCGGCGTACCTACCCAACTGTGCCAATACTATAAGCTCCTGTTCGGCTTGCGTGAGACTTGCCATGGTTTTTGCAACGTCTCTTCGATCAACTAATGTGCGTATGGATGGGGTCAATATATCATCGAGCGTTGTTATCCCGTTTCGAATACGTCTCTCTATCTGTCCAGCGTTCATTTGTCCAAAAAGTACACGCTGCTCCTGGGATATCTCGGGTTTTCCCGACGGTATCTGTGCGGCATTTGTATTTACCGGTGTCATATACTTCGCAAGGACAAGAATCTGATCAACGGTAATATTACCTATAAGACTCTCCCCTATCTCGGCCCTCATCTCACTAAGCCAATTTAGTGTAACGTTGAGTTGGCGCGGCACTATATTCACTCTCGCGACAATGGCAAACGCCGTGGCTTGACTTATGCCTAGCTTATCCGCCAACTTCATAATCTGCACAAATACGATGTTCTGATAATTGCGCTGGGCGGAGTTTAACCTAATTCCGGCTATCTTCATCGCTGTATACGCGTAGGCTTTTGTGAGGAAATTGCCAAAATATTGGGCACGAGCATACTGTTCCTGCTTGGCCTGATAACTCAGAATAGCGCCATTCAGCTTATTTACAATCCTTGTACTGGCGTTTAAAGCATTGCGGCTGCCCGGCACTGCCTGACCAGCTGTTCCTAACATCCTTAACGCCCCCGACGCATAATTAGAGGAAGTTGCAAACTCTATTGCTTCTGTTATTGTAATGCCTTCTGTTGCCGCACCTTTCATCTGCAATTCTCGTTCGGCAAGCGCCCAATTCGATATTATATTTGCCTGTGTTAAACCTACTGATGGGCTAATAGCAACGAGCAGGGTGGCAACCATACCATCATTCTTGCCGGCAAGGCTTAACGCATCACTTAGCATAGCAGGTGTCTGCCCAGACTGTAAATTAACCACTAATTGTTCAACGGTGCTGACCTTCTGGGTAAGCGATTGCTTATCGACATCGTTTAGACCGGTCGAATTGGCTAGGCTGGAATATAGTGCACCTAAAACAAGCCCTGCCCAGCCCAGCATTGCTGCAGGACGATCTCCGGTCCTAATATTAGCATCATAAGCTTTTATGGCTGATTCAATTGCATCACGCGTTACCCCTGAATTTGGCGCGGTTTCCTCGATAGCCCTCTGCATCCGACGAACGGCGCTTTCTCTTCTCTCTGACGCACCAAACGTAGAAACCGTTTCTCTCATTATCCCGCTATCCGAGAAGCTTCTGTTTATATCGTCAACTATCCCCTTCGGGGTCATCCTTGAATAAGCGGATTCGCTCATACCGCCCAACTTTTCATTATAAGTGTCTTCTTTACCAGTAAGCTCCAATTTCACCATAAGCTGATTTGTTTCTCTATCCCAAGCAAATGACGCCATATCCTGGCGCAAATAACCATTGACCAACTGCCGTAAGTCCCCCCTTAGTTCTCCTTTATACTGATCCAGCGCCAAATGGAATTGCGTAAGAATGCCGGTAAGAGTATTCTCAACCGCTTCTTTTACTTCAGGAAGCGCTTTTATAGTGTCAGATGTATTTAATTTATCATCCACGCCGGATCTCGTCTGGAACCGGGTTCTAATTTTCTCTATAGTATCCCTCTCCTGCTGAGTTGACGCCGCTCTTGATAATAACCTAAACCTATTTACTAACGCCGTTCGCATGTTGTCTGATAAACTACTCACTAATGATATTTTTAAGAATGTGCCTTGGCTTTCAGTAATCATATCCGTAAATTTCCGTGCTGTCATTGGCTCCGGCTTGCCATCTATGGCGCTATCTATTACCCAGGATTCTTTCTTATGGTATCCCCATTCACCCAATTTGCCTATTCCTATGCCTCTATCCCTTCCCAATGTTTGCTCTACAATAGTCATGGGAGAATTCCTATCGAAGATACCAACCCACTTTACGCCGCTTTCCTTATACATAATATAAGTTTCCAAACTCTCTCTCAAGGCGGGATCTTTGGTTAACAAATTTAGTGACTCACGAGTTAATACTCCATTTTTGAATACATCTTTATCAAGTCTTCCTTCAGCAACCGCCGCTTCAATTGATTTAAATGCTTTTTCCGTCTTTGGAGATAGATATATGGCTTTTTCAAGATTCAATCCTGTGCAACCGCTTTGGTCCAATAATATGATTCCTTTATAAATATTCCCTTCGGCATCTTTAATTGCGCCATTCATTATCTCCTGGAAACTTTTTCCTTCTCTTACATCAACTTCATAGCGAACTAAATTGCCCCTGTTGTCGCGTACAGCTTCTCCATTTTTATATAGCTGGAACCAGTTTCCATTCTGTACCCATATATCAACACCCGCTTTTGCGGCTATTTTTAACACAGCTGAAACTATGCTGCCTCTATCAACATCCGCCTGATGCTCTAATACGTATAACCTATCTATGTTGCCCAGTCGTGTAGATAGAAGAGGTTCTATATTCCCGGCCCATATCTCTCCTTCTAAAAATCTATTAATGCCATCCACACCATAGTTCTTGAACGCTTCCCCGAACACCCCTCGTTCCACAGACTGGAAGGCGCGATAGTAATTTAAAAGTTCCGGTGTAGCTGTCATTAAGGTTCTGGCCATGAACTGTGACAAAATGTCGAGGTCTGTAACTTCTATTGAATCACCGCTTGTTCTCACTCTTTCAAGAGCTTTTCTCGCATACATGCTATCGCCAATTTTATTAAGATATTTTCTACCGATGAGTTCACGGGCGCCGGCTATATTCCATGCACTCCAGTACATATTGGTATCCGCATGATTCTCTGACCAAGGCACCACTCGCTCGCCTCCCACTCGCGCATCGTAACCCCACCCGAAACCGCCTTCGCCTACCTCATGTTTCATGCGGAACGCATCCTCAAAGCCTTTTATAGCCGCCCTGAATATGCTGTATTCTTCTTTGGAAGAACTCGTAAAATCTTCGGCTCTTACCCTGTCAAGCCCCAGACTCTTACCGTCTGCCCATAACAGGAATTCTTGATGGAACTTTGATTGCAGCTCAAGCCATCCGCCTTTTTGTTCAAGCATATAATTTTTCCTTACATACTCAACAAAGTTAGCGAACGTGTTATTGTACCCATTAATTTGTGATATATCTTCTGCGCCCTTGTTTCTCCATTCTGTATATAGATGATCCACGAAATTATATACCGCTTCAAGACTCGTCATTATCTTTTCGCCATCGGGTAGGTTCTTGAGCATTGCCTCATTGCCGCCCATTATTAGATGAGGTACAAATGGTAATACATGCGCTTCATCGTAAATAGCCCAACCCTTATCGGTTAATAATCCCATAAGGTTCGATGAGAACTTTTCGTTCCTATCCGAAGACATTTTTATAGATTTTAGGCTCATAAGGTCTGTTACAACTATATCGGCTTTCTCAACTTCTTCTAATAATCTTCCACGCAGCGCATCCCTTCCCGGCAAATTATCAAACGAACTTATAAGGTCTCCATCTAAAAATAAGACAGTAACTTCTTTATCACCGATCTTTGCATATGCGCTTTCCAATTTTATGTTGCCATCGGCATCCAGTGATACCGGTCGAGAGGCTGCTCCTAATGCGCTACAGGTTTCTGCGTATAGTGATAGCGCTCTTGCCCTGTTCATGGTTATATCGACTACCCTGCCCAAAACTGGATTTTCAGATAGCTTGTATAATGATATTAGTATTGAACTCATAACGGGGGCTATTACGGAGGTTTTACCAAGGCCCGTGCCCATCTTTATCAGCTCTGCGGGCGACGACAATATATCAAGCATTGCTTTCACCTGATAATCCTTGACTTTCCAATCAGGCGTTTTGTTTTCTTTCGTTAACCTTGCGTTTTCATCTGCTTCTCTTTTGGCAAGGGATCTGTTTATAATATTTGCTATAATCTGCGCTATTTGGATAATGTTTTCAGGCGCCCCGGCTCTAACATTTACTCTATATCCGCCTATTCCAGCCGGATCTCTGACTATTTCAATATGGCCCGCTACAAGGTGGCCGTCTGTCTTTAATAGATCTATAGACGCGCTTCTTTGTTTGCTGTCTTTTATTAATATAAATGCGTATCTTTGAAGTGCTATATTTTCTTTTGCCGCACGGCTGAAATATTTTGCTATACCAAATAACTCCGGATGTTCCTTATGTTCCTTGGCTATCTCCCTATCTATGGCCTTAAGAAGTTGCCGCGGGAGTTTTTGACTTAACTCTATACGCAGCGTTGCCTTGTCTCTAAGCTGGGTACCGATATCTTGGCCAGAACCTTCGATTTTCTTATAATTCTCTGCCATCCATATTTTTGCAATGGCTTTATCTCCCAATAAAATTCTTACTTCTATATTTGCTTTTACGGTTTTTTGCAATTTCTCTGTTACGGATATCTCGATCCCATCTATGGATATCTCTCTTATTTCCCCGATCGCAATTCTAATCATGTCGGAAATAGATCCATGTTCTAACACCTTTGAAATTGCAGTATTCTTGAGCTCTTCGGAAACGGCAACTTTCACCTTCCCTATATCAATCTCATTTTTGTCCTTGGCCGTATTTATTATGGTTTGTAATAATAATTTATCGGCCGCGTTTACTATGTTTTTATAATTTAACGCTTTAAGTTCCGGAGTTGCCTTGACGCTTTCCATCTTCCCTTCTATCTCTAAGCGTATGCTTCCACCCTGAAGTTCATTGTATATTTCCGCAGCCCTATATAGATCATTTTCCGGATTAAGTGCTTTATCGAGCTTCCTTGCCGCAGCATCTCTCAACCCTGAAACCTTAAAATCAATATCTACGAAAGTCGAATTAGCATCAACTACTTGCCCGCCCTTTATTGTGTCAGCAGGGTTTGCCTCATTTACGACGCGTGCACCGGTCAAAGTCATGGATTCGCCTATCTTGACTCTAGCCAACTCCATAGCAACGGTTCTCATCTTATCCGTTATCGTGCCGGCATGGATCCCACTCTTGCCAAGATCCGAATCTTTGGTAGCTGCAACCCGTGCTATATCCGCATCTGTCTGTAGTTCTTTTATAAAATCTCTGATTTCGACAGAAGTCGCGCGAACTCCCATTGCCTCATTTTTGATTATGACTATGTCGCGCATTCTTGTCTGTTCCTTCTCTGTATATTTCGCATTCGCCTTTGCGAATAGGAAGAACCAGCCGAGCACTCCGCTGGGACCTACGAAGAAAGATGATAAGCCGGTTGGCCTGAAAGTGCCATCCTCGCTCTTTTGCGCCAATACATCCAGGGCGCTATTAACAGCGGTTACATAACCTGCTATATACATATTGCCTTCAGCCCAAGCAATAAATCCAGCTATTCCTTCGCCAAATTTAGTTGCAACCCATGCATACGCGCGCTTCGACCATAATGTTACGGCAAACTCTTCTGCATCCAAGCCCTTACCAAATACCTTTAGTATATTATTCCATGCCATTTGCACCAATGTAAGAGGCTTGGACATAACACCCGGGGCAGAGCTTAATGCGGATTTCCAGTTAAAGCCGGGGGTCATTTCAAAGGAGAATATCTTTATGAGTGGCCCCATCCAAAATCCTTGAGCGGGTCCGGTTATCGAGCTGGATATTAAGGCCTTTGCGGCTCCGAATATATTGGATAATTCTATCGCTTCACCGGTAATCTCATTACGCAAAACGATCGGCTTACTAAAATCATTCATGCCGTGACCATTAAATATGCCCTTAATTCCGCCTATAAACCAAGACCAGACACCTGTAAACAAATTGAATGCCGGCGCAACGGCTAACCATGATACTGCTCCTTCTATCATGTGCATACCGAGAAGCTGCGCACCGGTAACTTCTATTGTCCCCGCAGTCTTTAAACCCAGTAAAGTTCGGGCAAGCTTTTCTGATATGCCGACCTGCCCACCTTCGGCTACTTCAACTACTGTCTTTTGTGTCCCATATCTCATCAAATTACCTTGAGCCGAAGCAATATGTGTCAACCCGCGCGGACTGCCAAGATATGCTATGGCAAGTCCTATAGCAACTCCTGTCAAGAAACTTACCGCTCTATCGCCAAAGGTAAGTTGGATTACAGGCTTTCCATCAGCACCTTTAAGATTGCCGGTACGATAGCGCAGTTCATCAAACCCCAGCTTTACAAGGCCACCAGCTAGGCCAAATTCTATTGTCGCTATCATAGGTTGCACGGCAATTCTGGCTGCACTGGCACCAGCTGGCGCGAAGAAAAGTTTTTCAGCAAGTATTCTAAAGTTCGTCGATACCACACCTTTTCCGTTAACTAATAATGAAGATTGTCCGCCTTTTGCTAATGCGTAGACTGGCTCACCTTTGCCGCTTACAGCAGGCTTGAAGCCCCAACGCATAAACTGTGTGGCTCCATACAAGCCAATACCCGCTACAGCATTACCCAGAGTATTCCACCCAATATTCGAAGTCCCTTCGAATATTTTATTCTCAATAGCTCCTACAGCGCCGCTTAACACACCTACTGCCCCAACTCGTGCCACCGTACCCCATACGCCACCCATGCCAACTATATTTACACCTAAAGCGCCCAAACCATATTTAACGCCTATGGCTAATGCGGCGCCGATAGCCGCGTTTGTACCCAACCTCATCCAGCTAAATTCCTGGCCGCGAAAAGCCACATCATAAAGTAGATACCTGCCTCCTCCGATAGCTGCTCCTGTTAAACCGGTCGCGGCAATCTGTAATACTATCTGCCGACCAACCGTTAAACTTGCTCCGGCAATAGCTCCCGGCAAGGCTAATATTCCACCAGTCATTCCGCCTATCAAACCGTTTACTACTAATGAATTCAAAAATCCCTGGCTATCAAATCGCCATCTACCATATTCAAGGCCTGTGTAAATATAAGTTCCGGCGCTTACTGCTGTCGCAACTCCCATCGAGACTAGCATCCCTACTCCTATAGCATTTAACCATACCCCTAAAGGAATCCCGAATCCAGTAAACGTAAGCACTGTGCCGACAGTAAGTAATGCAACCGCAGTCGCTTCTTTCCATACATACGATACAATACCTCCCATGCTATCAATGGATTTGAGATTACCAAAAGTAATACCGCTGGCTACCCAGTATGATATTGTATTTATCCAGCCTCCATCGTAGAAATCGTTCCAGGATTTAGCCAGGCTGCCGTTAAGACCATAGTAGGCGTCGTAAGTTTTTATATCTGCTGATATTTGTTTTAATAATCCTCCTGTGGTATCTGCCAAAACTACTTTGGTTAATTCTTCCGCTGACATTTTTTCCGCATCTACACCTCTTAACGCGCCCATGCCGTCCACTTTAAATTTACCTTCCGTGACATATTTATCGTGCCAATAGGTAACAGCATTAGATATTGACAATTCATGGAGACTTTGTGAAGCACCTTCAATTCTTCCGGCAATAATATGTGAGCTTGCCACATCCACTCGAGCTTGATCCTCTGTTCTTAAGCTTGAATATCCTACAACTTTGTTAACGGCGTCCCAAGCATCAAATGTTCCCGAACCAAACCACTCGTAGGCCAAACCGCCATAGTGACCTTGTATTCCTGCTGTTTCTCTTCTCAAATCGGCAAAAGTTATTTCCCCATTTTCAAACTTAGCAGCCAATTGATAAAGCTTATTTGCGGTCGCTGCATATCCAAAATTATCTTTCCTTGGCTCTTTCGCGGCCAATTCAAATTTATATGCAGTGTCACGCAATGCTTCGACCACCTCTTGGCGTTTTGCTATGCCAGCTTCATTGGGACTTCCACTCGATGTATTTCTACCTATGCCCATAGCTTCATCGAGCTGTCTTGCTTCGCGGCCAATAACTTTGCCACTGTTCGAACCAATGCCTATAAGTATATTATCCTTCATTATCCATAGTGTGGCGCCCAGGTTATTTGTGAATACTATGTTCTCCGATATTCCGAACTGCCCGAGGGCGGATAGGGCCGATAATCTGTCAGCGCCTTCAGATAGGCCGACTATTGTTGTAGCTATACCGCGAGTGATAGCCGTATCGCCTGTGCGTGCCGTAGCTAACTTAACCTGGCCGTCCGTAGCCGCGTTCCTGGCCGTGTCATAGGTAGAG
>JAUYOL010000033.1 GCA_030695905.1 Candidatus Omnitrophota bacterium
CTTCTATCTTTGTCTGCTACCAAAGCCATATACAACGCTGGAGCAGCTTAATGAGGATTTACAAAAATTCATGGTTGAATATAACTTTAAGAGGCGCCATACGGGGTACAAACTTAAAGCTGGAGGCTTTGAGTTCCCGGGACACGCGTTCTTTGACATACGCGAGAAGTCTAACATTATCGAGATAAAATACTAAACTTTACGAAACTACAGGAGGTTCGTTACGCAAGAGGTGTCTCTATTCTAATCTACCTCGACTGGGAAATTGGACAATGGATGCGCCGAGTTCGTAGGATTTTAGGAGTGCGTCTTTCCTTTTGGGGGAGCTTTCTGTCATTTTGTCTATCCCACCAACAAAAAGTTCTTTTGAATATACTATTCCGATAGTTGCAAATAGCGCTTTTAGAACGCTTTTCGCGTTCTTTAAATATTCTTTCTTATCCTCACCTGCCACGCATATGAAGGCGCCATTCCTGCCGGTCTTTGAAGGTATATTGCCGCCTTCCTTGCGTCGGGCCATCCAAAGACTGTTGCACCTGTCTATCATCATTTTAAGTTGGGCCGTTATCGTACTAAAATATATGGGCGAGGCTATTATTATGTGATCGGCATCCTTGATCTTCTGGTATACCATCTTCATGTCATCATTATGCACACACACGCCGGTATCTTTACACCCCCAGCATTCCTGGCATGGTTTAAAAGAAAGGTCATTTAATATTATTTTATCGGTTTGCGCGCCGGCTGCCCTGGCGCCATCTAAAGCTTCGTCTAATAGAAGGTTGGTAAATCCTTTTTTCTTTGGGCTGCCGCTTATTCCGAGGACATGCATTTTAGAGGACACTACTTTCCTTTTGTCTTCAACCCTATGTTCTTGGCTATATCCCTAAACTCTTTCTCGCTTAATTCTTCCAGGCTCTTATGCCGCTTTCCAAGATGCTCATTAAATTTTATCGCCTTTTCCTGCATCATCTCATGCGTTTCTTTGGACCCTCCAAAGAGAGTAAAGTTCTTACCTTTAGTTACTCTGACATGGCCGTCCTTGCAATCTAAGCCCATGCCAAGCAATATCTTTTTATATATCCTACTCACATCACCCCTCTTTATATCCTGTAGACGCTGTCACCCTGCCTGACACGCGATTTTACTAAAAGTCCTATCTCCTGCCCTTTCATGCCTTCCTGAATTTTAGCATGATCGAGCTGTATGCTCTTTACCGCCTCTTTAAAATCCGTAGTGTGCCCCTTTATATATACATTATCACCGACCTTAAGGCCGTCTTTGAGCAACATCACCGCCGCCGCCTTAACATGGGGAAAATAGTGCGTAACCTCTCCGATCTTTTCCAGTGAAAGCTCCGGAGCCTGCTTCTTTACCTTTATTACCTTCTTTGCCTTTGCCTTGCTGACTTTTCTCTTCGCTGCCTTCTTTACTTTGGGTTTTCTGGCATTAGCCGACTTACTTTTAGCTTTAACAGCTTTTCTTGCCTTCTTCTTAGCCATAATTTACCTCCCATAATTTTCATTCAAAATATTCGCTATCGCTGTATTTGTATTTACAGATGCCTCTCTTAGACCCGCGTATAAAATCCATAAAATAGTCGAGCTCTTTTGAGGGTCCGAGTTTTTTTATTTCGTCTATTGCCTGAGTGGTATTAAGATTTGATTTACAAAGCAATTTGAATGCTTCCATTATCTTGTGAATCGTATCACGTCCAAACTTTGCCCGGCGCAGCCCAATAAGATTAACGCCTCTGACCACCGATGGGCCTCTTACAAGCAAATATGGAGGCACGTCCATATTTATGCCGGAAAATCCGCCGACTATTACATAATTGCCTATGCGGCAGAATTGATGGACCACCACGTTGCCGGAAATAAATGAACTGTCGCCAACTTCGACGTGGCCGGCAAGAAGCGCGCCATTGGCAAGTATCACGTTGTTGCCTACATGGCAGTCATGGCCTACATGAGAAACGGCCATAAGATAGCAATTGTCCCCTATTGTTGTGCATTCGCCTTCTTTTGTGGCGCGATGTATTGTGGCATACTCTCTTATTACTGTATGCTTGCCTATCTTCGTCTGCGTCTTTTTATTTACATCGAACGTAAGATCCTGCGGCAGATGCCCAACCACGGCGCCCATATGAACCTGGGAGCCATCGGCTATGGTCGTACCGCTGCAGATGTGAGCATGCGGCCATATCTTCACGTTTTGATCTATAAAAACATCATCCTCTATAATCGCATAAGGGCCTATCTCTACGCCTTCGGCAATTTTAGCCGATTTACTTATTACGGCAAGCTCACTTATCTTGGTCATTTAGCCTTCCTTTCTGCTTCGCCCTTCAAATAGTAATAGCCGGTAGGGCTACGCAGCAACTTGCTGTAAGGTGCTACGAAGCCATACCCGAATTTTATTTATGGGATGGCGAAGTAGACTTCCTGTGGATGCTGTCCAGTAATTTATTTATCGCATCAGCCACAGGTTTTACATCATCGCTCTTCCTTAAATGTATCCTGTGGGCAAAATCGTGATTTTGTGTAATCTTATGCAGCTCCTTCTCTATTCTCTGTAATGGGCCGGCAAACCTGTGCGAAAGAACTGTGCCCCACCATATTAGAAGAAGAAATAGCGGCGGCAACCCAATCGCAAGCATAGCGTTTATCTTCTTCACTACAGGAAATAGATTATACGCTATGGACTCCGGAATACCAAGCTGTTCTGCGACAAGTGTAAATATAAGGTAATATAGACACCCTATAGCGAATAATAACGGCACCGCCATGGAGATGATCAAAAGAAGCAGATATTTCAACTGCACACGCTTATTGGTGAGTATACTTTTTCTGCGAAACAATATCTTTAGAGGGTTTAGCGGCATGAAAGCCTCCTTACTCTTTATACCCCAGGTTTATCTCATCATACATAGCATCGGCGCTTGTGCCGGTATGCTCTGTATTTGTCATAAACGCCACGGCGCCTATATCAAGCTCCGGCTTGGTCCCGAACGCTTTACTATAATCGGCAATTATGTCGCGATCTTCCTGAAGCCATTTCTTATCTTTGTTTGGGCCCGTCTGCGCGACAATTAATTTAATATTCTTTGAATAAGGACTGGTTCCAATAGTCTCTTCGGAAAGTGTTTCGGCCCAAACATACTCCAGGACTTTCGAATTTGTAAAAAATAACGCGGGGAATATCACATAGACACGAGCCGCGAAATCGTCCTCATTTTCTGTCTCAAGGCTCTCCTTGTTCTTCTTCTCGGGAAACTTATCAACGTTCCATTTCCAACTTATAACAGGGTTTTTCCCCTTAGCATCAAGCTTGAGCTTGTAATACAGAGCTGACGCCGTGCCATTACTGGTGGCTCTCACATACGACAACGGCTGATTCTGCTCTACCTTATATACAACCTTGCCCCTGAATATCTTCTCTTCCCACTCCTTGAGCGCGGCTTCCTGGGTAAACGGAAATGATTTCACTATTTCGGCTTTTTGCTTAGGCTTAAAGTAGCTTTTCAATACCACATTGTAGGCTATAAACGCAAGAACAACTGCAATTATGGGTATTATAAATATATATATTATTGAGGTTTTTTTTCGTGTCATAAAATCATTAATATTATATTTTGTAACACGGAACAAGTCAATGATAAAACAAAAACACCGGGCCGGTGTATACCACACCGGCCCGGTGAAAAACTACTCTTTGCAAAGTAATACTTAGAAGCTTACCTTTACTGTTGCAACTACATCTGTTGCCGTTGCGTCGGCACTTGTCACGTTAGTTCTTTCGTCCCTAACTTTGTAGACTTCGCCAGGCACGAAGAAACCGGCGACGAGATTGAAGCTCACGTCTTCCGTATAGTCCCAAGTCGCTCCCAGGTCAAGTTCTGTTCCGACATATCCGCCCGACTTCGCCATGCTGGCGCGATATGCATACTGGTTCCAGAACATGTTCAGGTTACCAGTCAGCTTTAAGCTATCCATCGGCTGTAAAGAGCCGCTGAATATCATCTGATACTGGTTCTGGAATGAATTATCGGCGCTGTTATAATAATTCGTCCCATCAAAAGGATACGTTGATGAGAAGTAGTATCTGCCGATAAATTCACGGATCAATGAGTCGGTCTTACCTCTGAACATCGGATCCCAACCGTGATACTGGCCGCTACCGGGACCCATTCCCATCTCTTCCGCCTCATGACCTGAATACCAAATAAACTCTGCGCCGAGTTTCGGCTTCCACGCCCACTTATCAGTGAAATATCTGCATTCGCCACCGATATCGAGAGCGCCCGCAACTCTGCTTCTGTTATTGGCCTGTAGCGAGTTTCTCGTGTAACTACCAAACTGACCGGCAAATTCAGCATACAAAGTAACGATGTCTATAGGATCAAAGCTGCCTCTTAAACCAAGCGTATTAACATCGTTGCTTCCGTTTGGATCAACCCAATTAAACGGCTGAACCTGCTTGTCTCTTTTGTAGAACCAATAACCTTCGGCTTCTCCCTTGTAAGCATCGAACTTATAACCAACGTTCGCGCCCCAAAGGTCAAGACCGTCATCGGCTCTGATGTCGTTCTGCCATATTCTTGAATAGACCGCTGTTAAAGTCCACGGATCAAAATCAAGAACGGCTTTAATCGAATCAAACGCGTTCTGTGCGCTATATTCCGGAGCGCTTATAGGCTGAGGATAACCCGCTACGCCGTAGAAATTAGCATTTCTTACCCTCTGGTTCGCGCCAACTATGAAACCTTTACCGAACCATAGATTCTGACGACCAACTGTCACTGTCAGCGGTGAATATAGGAAGTTCTTCAAGGTAACATACGCCAACTCTAAATCAACCGCAAACTCGTTAGGATCATCGGCATAACCGGTTCCGCCGTATGTGCCGGCGTTTTGATGACCATAACCGCCCGAACCTATGGTGCTAATCGGCGTAGTGGCCTGAGTCATACCATGATTTTTAGCAGCGTTCCAATCTCTCTGGTTCAATAGCCTGATGCAAGTGGATACGTTATCTGTAAGATCCGCATCTATCTGCAATTCGGTAGTTGACATGAACCACTGAGTGTTTGACCTGTCAGTGCCTTCACGAGTATTGGCGCCGCCAGCAGTACCGTTAGCCTGAATATTTTCGTTCGGCGAACTATTGAGTGCCTGACTTCCGTAAAGATTATCTCTCCAGAAACCGCGAATAGCTAAATCTCCGCTTACTTTCACGTTCTGGGTCTCGGCATAGGCGCCGGTCGCAGCAAGAATCGCGACTAAAGCTACTACGCTCAAAACTTTTAAAAACTTCATTGCTCCTCCTTCGTATGAACTATTTATTTATGTTTGAAACTCTATATTTGATCACGCGAGATCTTTTCTCGCCGTATATATTATAACCTGCTTTTTAATCTACGCTATCCACGTTTTGACGGCCTTGGGCTTTTTTATTTCATCCCCCCTTCTTCGCCAAGATTTAAGTCGTCTATGGATGCATAGGCGTACTGATACTGATAAAAGTATATCATACAACTAACTTTTGTCAAGGGAATTTGACTTTTTATTCCTAACGTGCTGATTTTATGCGGGTTACGATATCTTGTGAGGTGGAAAATATTGACTTTATTTCGCTTGAATCAAGACCAAGTGAGGTTAGGAATTTTTGGGCGTCTTCATCTGAGATAAGATTGTCTGGAGAATGAGAGTCTGTGTTTAACACCAATTTTGCCTTGTTTAGCTTGGCAAGCGCATACACATGGCCGTTTGTGGATAAATGGCTCTTGCGCGTCGTTATCTCGAGCGCCACTCCCCTCTTCGCGGCAAGCATAACATCTTCTTCGGTGATGTTACCCGGATGCGATACTATGTCGCAGCCCGCTTCTATCGCGCATCTATTCGTTCCGGGAATGACCGGCTCCATCACGGTCTCTCCATGAACCACAATAACTTTCGCGCCATTTTTTCTGGCGAACTTTACGAGCTGCGGGATCTCTTTTAGAGGTGCGTGTGTTATTTCGACACCGGGTATCACGAATATGTCCCAGTCTTTATTTAAGACTTTTGAGACTTTCACAATTCGCGGCAGGACAAAATCTATATTGGATGAGTCCACATGATCCGTAAGCGCTATAGCGGTGTAACCTTTAACAAGCGCTCGCCTCACGAGCTCACTCGGCAAGAGTTCCCCATCAGATAAAAGTGTATGAGTGTGCAGATCTATCATATTTTGTTGTGGCGCCCCTGGCCCGAGTCGAACGGGCGACACCAGGTTTAGGAAACCTGTGCTCTATCCATCTGAGCTACAGGGGCTTTTACTTCAATAGTATGTCGCCGTTTGGGCGGATTATCGCTTTAGCAATATTCGTCTTTTATTAAAGACGTGACCTCGTAGCCCTTGAGTTTCTCGCGGCCTTTTAGCGGAATCAGTTCTATTACAAACGCTATGCCTGCAACAATACCACCGGAATTTTCGATCAACTCCGTGACCGCCTTGACAGTTCCACCTGTGGCCAATAAATCATCAACCACCAAAACACGGTCACCTCTTTTTATCGCGTCCTGGTGCATCTCTAAAGTATCTGTGCCATACTCAAGATCGTAAGTGACGGCCTTTGTCTTGTACGGAAGTTTTCCTTTTTTTCTGACAGGTACGAGGCCTACTCCTAATTTATACGCGACAGCCGCGCCAAAGAAAAAACCCCGAGCCTCAACGCTTACCACGGTGTCTATCTTCTTATCTATGTATTGAGCGACTATTTTGTCCACAGCTTCTTTGAACGCCCTGGCCTCTTTTAATAGAGTAGTTATGTCCTTGAATATTATCCCTTTTTTCGGAAAGTCGGGTATATCCCGTATCGATTTTTTTAAGTCTATCATCATGACACCTTGACCTTCTCCCTGCGAAACATCTGCGGCCCCTCTTTTTCCTGCTGCTGCATCATCTCGCGTATCTTCTTCATCGCGGCGCCTTCTATCTGCCTGACTCTTTCCCGCGTAATACCAAAATGCTTCGCGGTGTCCCTCAATGTATGCGGAACACCGTCTTTCAGGCCGAACCTTAAAGAAAGGATCTTTCTCTCGCGCTTGGACATCTTACCCAGTAACCCCTTTATCCTCTCGCTCATCAGAAAATTAGATAGGCCATCCACAGCAGAAACAATATTTTCATCCTCTATCAGGTTCATGAACTCCGTGGTCCCCTCTTCGCCTATGGGAGCATTGAGACTTGAAGTGCCTGTAGTCATCTTGCTTAAGAGCTTTACTCTTTTTATCGGTAGCCTCATGCGCTTGGCTACTTCGCTTAAACGAGGCTTGCGTTTTAAAGAGTTGGAGAGGAGTTCGGTGACCTTTCTAAACCGCGACATCATCTCGGTAATATAGACAGGTATACGCACGGTCTTGCCCTGATTTGCTATGGAGCGCGAGATATACTGGCGTATCCACCACGCGGCGTAGGTAGAGAACCTGTAACCTCTCTTGTGATTGAATTTTTCAACTGCCTTCATCAGGCCCAGATTCCCCTCTTCTATCAGGTCAAGCATAGAAACGCCGAGGCCTGAATAGCGTTTGGCGATATTTATGACAAGCCTAAGATTTGACTGTATCATCTTGGCCCGCGCCAGCTTATCGCCCTTCTTTATCCTTTTGGCTAAAGACACCTCTTCCTCGGGAGTAAGAAGCGGAAGATTCTTTATATCTTTTAGATATAATCGAATTGGGTCCATACAGTCCCCTTATTTTTTCTTTTCCTCAATAGCTGCCTGTGCCGCGGCTAATCGCGCTATCGGCACTCTGAATGGCGAACAGCTAACATAGTTCATCTTTACCCTATGACAGAATTTGACGCTGTCCGGGTCTCCACCGTGTTCTCCGCATATGCCGACCTTTAGGTCTTTTCTCGTCTTTCGGCCGCGCTCTATTCCTATCTTAATGAGCTCGCCAATTCCGTCCTGGTCTATCGTCTGGAATGGGTCCGCCGGAAGGATCTTAGAATTTAGATAATCGGGTAAAAAACTTCCGATATCGTCGCGGCTGAACCCGAAACCCATCTGGGTTAAGTCGTTTGTGCCGAATGAGAAGAATTCCGCCGTCTCGGCCATCAAGCCTGCCTGCAATGCCGCGCGAGGGATCTCTATCATCGTACCATACATAAAGTGCATCTTCTTCAATCCGAACTTCGCCAACACTTCTTTGTAAACTTTATCGACGATTGCCTTCTGGTTATCAAGTTCACTTTTTGAAATGGTGACAGGTATCATTATTTCCGGATCGGCCTTTTTGCCCGCTTTAATAAGTTCCGCGGCCGCTTCGAGAATGGCCCGCACCTGCATCTCTGTTATTTCAGGATACGTAACACCTAAACGCACTCCGCGATGACCTAACATCGGGTTATTCTCTTTAAGGCTCTCCGCGCGCTTATGTAACTCGCCCATATCAACACCGAGCTCTTTTGCGAGCGCCTCAAGCTTATCCTCGCTGTGCGGGACAAACTCATGCAGCGGCGGATCCAGCAACCTTATGGTAACAGGGTAGCCTTTCATCTCTTCGAGCGTTGCCTTAATATCATTCTTAACGAACGGAAATAGTTCGTCTAAAGCTTTGCGCCTTTCGGCCAAATTCTTCGACATTATCATCTTGCGCAGTAAGAATAGTGGCTTGTCGCTTCCTTCCCCGTAGAACATATGCTCTGTTCGGAATAACCCTATGCCCTCGGCTCCGAACTTTAGAGCCTGCGCCGCGTCCTTAGGCGTGTCGGCATTAGTGCGGACTTTAAGTACGCGCACTTTGTCGACAAGCTTCATCAGTTCCATGTAAAATTTGTTGTGTTCGATATTAATATCGACCAGCGGCAATTTACCCTGATATACAGTGCCTTTTGTACCGTTTAAGCTTATCCACTCACCTTCTTTTATCGTTGTGCCTTTCTTAGTGCTGAAAGACTTATCGTCGTCCGCTATTTCCATATCGCTGCAGCCGACTATGCAGCATTTGCCCCAGCCTCGCGCGACCAATGCGGCGTGAGAAGTCATACCGCCCTTGCTCGTAAGAATAGCTTGTGCCTTGTGCATCCCGTCGACGTCTTCAGGCGAAGTCTCTTCGCGGACCAATATTACTTTTTCACCTCTGGCCGCCCACTCTACAGCGTCCTTCGACGTAAATACGGCTCTGCCTATGGCGCCTCCCGGGCCTGCCGGAAGTCCTTTCGCTATCGGGCTTGTGCTCAATTCCGCCTTAGGGTCTATCATGGGCAGGAGTAGCTCAACGAGCTGGCTAGGAGCAACTCTCATGGTTGCCGTAGTGGCATCGATAAGCTTTTCATTATACATGTCCATTGCCATGCGCACAGCCGAAACGCCGTTACGCTTTCCTACACGGCACTGCAGCATAAAGAGCTTGCCTTTTTCTATCGTGAATTCTATATCCTGCATGTCATGATAATGCTTCTCTAATCTTGCCTTTATCTCATCAAGCTCTTTATATATCGCGGGCATGAATTTGTGAAGCGTGGTAAGAGACCTAGACTGGTCATTTTTAGAATAATCGTTTATAGGCGCGGGTGTGCGTATACCGGCAACGACGTCCTCGCCCTGCGCGTTAACTAAGTATTCGCCGTAGAACTGATTCTCTCCGTTCCCAGGATTGCGGCTGAATGCAACGCCGGTGGCGCAGTCATCGCCCATATTGCCGAAGACCATTGCCTGGACGTTAACAGCCGTGCCCCATTCATCCGGGATCTTTTCAATGCGGCGATATTCTATGGCGCGCCTTCCATTCCAGCTTGCGAATACAGCTCCGACGCTTCCCCATACCTGCTCATCAGCATTGTCCGGGAAAGGTTTTCCGAGGACATCTTTAACCGTTTTTTTGAATTCAGCGACAAGCGTTTTTAGATCCTGCGCTGTCAGATCGGTATCGGACTTGTACCCTTTGGAATGTTTCACCGCTTCTAATTTTTCGTCGAGAACTTTACGAATACCTTTACCGCCTTTGGGCTCGATGCCAGCTGCCTTCTCCATGACAACGTCAGAATACATCATTATCAGGCGGCGGTACGCGTCATACGCGAATCTCTCATTACCCGTCTGTTCGATAAGCCCTACTATCGTCTTCTCGGTGAGTCCGGCATTCAATATAGTCTCCATCATGCCGGGCATCGACTTTCGCGCTCCGCTTCTTATTGAAACCAGAAGAGGATCTTTAACATCGCCGAATTTTTTGCCCATGATCTTTTCGATCTGGCCCATCGCCTTCGCGACCTGATCTTTGAGCTCTTTCGGATAAGTCTTGCCATTCTTGTAATAATAGGTGCATACTTCCGTCGTTATCGTAAACCCGGGAGGTACCGGTAATTTTAACTTAGGATGACCCGCCATCTCCGCCAAATTGGCGCCCTTACCCCCGAGAAGATTCTTCATCGATTCATTTCCGTCAGCCTTCCCACCGCCGAAGAAATAAACATATTTCTTTGATTTACTGCTACCCATTTCTACTGCCACTCCCTTCTATTTTTCCCGCCTGCACCGAATTAAATATTATTTACGGCGGGATTCCGCCGCAAATAATCTAATGAACTGCTCAGGCGGAAAACTTCTCCACCAAATATTCCTTAACCTTCGCAGCCTCAACTCTATCCTGCGCCATGGTGTCTCTGTCGCGGACTGTCACTTTGCGGTCACTTAAACTATCAACATCTACCGTAACACAATAAGGCGTTCCTATTTCATCCTGCCGCCTGTATAGCCTTCCGATAGATGCCGTGTCATCATACACGGCCCTAAACTCTTTTTTTAAATCGTTCGTTATATTCTTCGCAAGCTCCACTATCTCGGGCCTGTTCCTTAAAAGGGGCAGTACTGCCGCCTTTATAGGGGCAAGCTTCTTGTGAAGCGCCAGGCTAACTCTCTTTTCGTCTTTTACCTTCTCCTCTTTGTACGAGTCTACCAGAAACGCGAGGATGGACCTGTCAATTCCGCCGGAAGGCTCAATAACATAGGGTACAAACCTTTCCTTCGTTTCATCGTCAAAATATTCCAGGCTTTGGCCGCTCAACTTCATGTGCTGCTTCAAGTCAAAATCGGTCCTGTTGGCGATGCCTTCAAGTTCCGACCATCCGAATGGAAACTGATATTCGATATCGGTGCAAGCCTTCGCGTAGTGAGCAAGCTCATCTTTCTGGTGCGCTCTCTTGTTAAGATTCTCTTTTTTAATCCCGTACTTTATATACCAATTAAATCTCTCCTCGACCCACTTGTGATACCATTCTTCATCAGTACCGGGTTTTACAAAAAACTCTATCTCCATCTGCTCAAATTCTCTCGAACGGAATGTAAAATTCCCCGTGGTAACTTCATTGCGGAAAGACTTCCCTATTTGAGCTATGCCGAACGGAACTTTTTTACGCATAGAGTTTACTACATTTATAAAATTGACGAAAATGCCCTGGGCCGTTTCGGGCCTCATGTATATCAGGCTTCCCTCATCTTCCACAGGCCCGTAGTGAGTCTTGAGCATCAGATTGAATTGACGCGCTTCTGTAATATCGCCGCCGCACTCGGGGCACTTTTTATTCTTACCGATGTGTTCTATCTTAAAACGTTTTTTGCAGGATTTGCAATCGACTAAAGTATCTTCAAAGTTTGAAACGTGACCGGAGGCCATCCATACGGAAGGGTGCATTAAAATAGAGGCATCAAGACCCTCGATATCATCGCGCTCGAAGATATTGGAGCGCCACCAGGCCTCTTTGAGATTTCTTTTAAGCTCGATACCCAGCGGGCCATAGTCCCATGTACTGGCCAGTCCACCGTATATCTCGCTCGATTGAAATATAAAGCCTCGCCTCTTGCAAAGCGAGACTATTTTATCCATTAAATTCTGTTCTTGCTGCATGATATATCTAAGATTTCCTTTTGTGTTGGGTATCCTAACACACCCTGCCGCCAAAATCAAGCAAAACCTTATTTCTGCGAAGCCATACCCTATTCTTGCTGGCTAAATGGCGAAGCAGAATTATTCACTCCAGCCTTCCCTGCCGATAAGCGGCACGAACGCACAGCCGCATATTTCACTGGTGCGCACATTCTTTCCTATCTTTTCGACCAGTGTAAGCATCTGGCCAAGCCCTCCGGAACCTACGGGTATTACCATCCTGCCGCCATCCTTAAGCTGTTTTACAAGGCTATCCGGGATTCGCGGCGCGCCCGCGGTAACTATTATACCGTCATATGGAGCGTTCTCTTCCCATCCCAACGTACCATCCCCAACCATTATCTTTACATTTTTGTATTCTAATCTACCGAGAATCTTCGACGCGTTATCGGCGAGAGCTTTAAACCGCTCGACAGAATAAACCTCTTTCGCGATCTGCGCCAGTATGGCGGTCTGGTAACCCGACCCCGTGCCTATCTCCAGAACCTTTTCGCCGCCTTTTAGGCCAAGTCTTTCTGTCATCAAGGCGACCATATAAGGTTGCGATATCGTCTGGTTGTCACCTATAGGCAATGGATAATCATTATAGGCGTTTTGGACCATATCCTTGCCTACAAATTCATGCCTGGGCACCTTTCTAAAAACTTCCAGGACTTTCCTATCCGCTATGCCTCGGGGGATCAGCTGTTCATCTACCATAGCATCTCTCATTGCGTCAAAATCGAGCCTGATCATCTTCCTGCCATAGTCTTTATAAGCAGAGTGATAAACCTTACGGTGTCCACTACAGGGTTAATCTTGCTCTGTTCGTTTTCATACACAGTCTCTACAGGAACCGACTCTATCTTAAAACCTTTTCTTGCGGCCTTAAAGAGCAACTCTGATTCTATCTCATAATTTGAGGATTCTAACTTCAGGCCTTCAAGCACTCTTCTTTTTATCAGCTTAAAACCGCATTGCGTATCCGGTATATCGTGGCCACACATCTTCGATATGAGAAAAGACATAAAGATATTGGTAAGACGGCGGGTTATCGGCATGGAAGAGACGTTGAACATCCTATTGCCTATTACAATGTCGGCGCCCGTTTCGTCCATCTTTCTAAAAAAATTATCCACATCACTGGTCTTATGTTGCCCGTCCCCGTCCATAACAAGGACCGCGCTAAAACCTTCTTTTAAAGCATGCCGAAATCCGTCTATGAGGGAGGCGCCTTTGCCCTTATTCTTGTCGTGTTTGAGCACTGTAGCACCTTCCCTCGCGGCAATGGCGGCTGTCTCATCAATGGATCCGTCGTCGATAACACACACCGAAAGATTCTTTGCCTTAAGGTCTTTTATTATACCGCCTATCGTCTTAGCCTCGTTATATGAAGGTATGAGGACGCTAATTTTTTCCATGTGTTTTTCCCCAGAATTCTCTGAATACATACCACTGATGCGGATACCGTCTTATGGCGTTCTCGAGGGACGGCAAATAAGACTTCATAAGCTTTTCCACCGCGGCATCTTCATCGCCGCCGGATTCGGGATATATCGGTTTTTCAAAAACCATCTTAAATGTATCGTCATTCTCCCTCACCATATAGGTCGGCACTATAACCGCTCCTGTCCTCAAGCCTAACACAGACGGCCCTTTAGGCATAAGAACCGGCCTTCCGAAAAACTCCGTCACCAAACCTGTACTTGAAAAATTTCTGTCGCCCATCAAAGCCAGTAACTCATTATTTTTTAGGGCCTTATAGCATGTGCGCAGGCTCGCTCCTATCTCTATAGATTTAAAATTTCCCATTCCACGCTGATTTATAAAAAATTCATTGACCTTTTCATTTTTGTGCGTTAACACAACGGCATTAATCGAATAGCCGAGCTTGCCCAACACATAGCCGCCCAGCTCCCAGTTCCCAAGATGTGCGGAAAGCAGTATCACGCCCTTGCACTGCTTGAGCGCTTCTTCCAGATTGGAAAGATCCGCCAGTTTAACATTCTTATTTATATAGCCCGGATCGATCAAAGAAAATCTTAAAAAATCTACAAGATATTTGGCGAAATTCCTGAATACCTCTTTTACTATCTTCTGCAATTCCTTGTCCGTATCACCCGAAGGCCTATTAAGTATAATTTTTAGGTTTTCGGTAACCGCGCGCCTTTCCTTATCGTACATGCTGTAATAAATATCGGCAAGGATACGGGCAACGCTGTAAGAGAATTTCAGAGGAAGGGCAAGCACAAAAATACGGCCTATTCTGTATAAAAGATTATGGGCCATTCCTTAAACAATCTCCATCATTAACTTTGCTATCCTTACCGCACTATCCGGCTTGGACAACTCTTTCGCCCTGTCACTCATCAATCGCAGCTTTATCCTGTTATACAATAATTCCTCAAGCAACACGGCGACATCCGCAGGCTCCTGGGCTTTAACTGCCACGCCTTCTGACAGCAAGAACTTTGTGTTCATAGCTTCCTGGCCCGGCAGAGGATTAACTATAAGCATAGGTAACCCCTTGGCCAACGCCTCTGCGGTAGTAATACCGCCCGGTTTAGTAACTATGATATCGGAAGCCTCCATAAGCTCGTCTATATTATCCGCGAAAGGCAGCACTATTATTTTTTTGTGAAAATGTTCAACGCGCCTTGAAAGCCATCTGTATAATTTCTTGTTCGTGCCGCAAGCTATAATGATATTCAGCTTCAGGTGAGATTTATCGAGCAGCAGGACCAAATCTTTTAACGGCCCTAACCCCTGAGTGCCCCCCATAATCAGGATAGTCGATGCGTTCTTATCCAAAGAAAGTTTCTTAAGTATATCGTCTTTTACAAGCGGCGCAAGGAATTTGGCATCCAGGGGTATTCCGTAATCCATTATCTTAGACGGCTCTATACCGTTATCTATGAGCTTCTTCCCTGTTTCCAGCGAAGGCACTATGTATCTGTCAACGCTGTCAAATATCCAGTAAGAGTGCGGGGCATAATCGGTCAATACGCCAACAAGCGGCGTATTCACACCAAATGTCTTTTTGTAATCCGCGATCAGGCCGCATGGAAACGCCTGCGTACAGATTACTCCATCGGGTTTAAATTCATCCAACAACGTCTTTAGCTTTCCGGTATTGGCCTTATGTATCTTATCACGCAGCCTATGCACCTGCCTTAAGACCTTCGGATTATCATAAAGATAATCCCATATCTCCGGTTTTCTCTTCACGACGCTCATGTAAGCGCCGTTTATAACCTTCTCCATTATGGGGTTGGTATAGTTGAATAGGTTTATATTTAAGGTCTCCATGTCCGCAGAGATAGCGTGAAGAGCGCGCTCTATCGCTATGCTGGCACAATGGTGGCCGGAATCTTCCGATATGTATAAAAGCAGTATCTTCTTTCCCATTTTTACTCTATGGTTGCTATAACTTGCCCTACATTTGCGCTATCACCTTCATTTACCAGAACCTCTTTTATCTTTCCTGTAGCCGGTGACGGCATATTGAATGTGGCCTTATCTGTAACCAACTCCACAAGGTCCTCACCCGTCTTCACATCATCTCCGGGTGCCTTAAACCAGAAAGATATGCTTGCCTTGTCAACGCCTTGCGCTAACGGCGGCAGAGTAACATTTGTCATGTGACACCTCCTTAAAATTTTCTTCAGCCATATATGAGCTCCTTACAAAGGGCCCTGCGCTCATATTTTTAAACCCCATATCCTTGCCGTGTTTTATAAATCTTTGAAACTCTTCAGGTGTCACAAACCTGGCCGCGGGATAATGATTTTGCGAAGGCCTCAAGTACTGGCCTATAGTCAGAATATCGCAGTCCGCATTGCGAAGATCTCTCATCGCCTCGACGACCTCTTCTTCTTTTTCTCCCAGGCCCACAAGAATGGCGGACTTCGTAAGCGTCCCCGGACTGATCTCTTTAATAGATTTCAATATACCGAGCGACCTTGAATAACCCGCGCCATTACGGACAGCCGGATAGAGTCTGCGTATCGTTTCGATATTATGGCCTATTATGTCAGCGCCGGATAATGCGACGGTCTTTACAGAGTCTGCGTTACCGGCAAAATCGGGAATGAGCAACTCTATCACCACATTGCGCAGTCCGTGCTTTATGCATTCTACCACTTTTACAAATTGGCCCGCGCCCCCGTCCGCCAGATCGTCCCTCGTTACGGATGTTATGATAACATACTTTAGGCCAAGACGACTGACGCAATCTCTGATGCGCGCGGGCTCTTGGCAATCTACCGGACTTGTATTGCCCTTATCAACAGAGCAAAACGCGCAAGTTCTGGTGCACACGCTTCCAAGTATCATGAATGTTACAAACTTTCTCGAAAAACATTCATTAAGATTAGGGCACCTGCTCGACTCGCATACCGTATCTACAGAAAGATCCGATAGCGCTTTTTTTGTATTAAAGAACTCCTCGTTAACTACTATTCTTTTCTTAAGCCACTGCGGAGTAAAGTTCATATCCTGTCCGCGCCTCGTCAATGCCGAATACTTTACCGAATTCATCCAATAAAATTCTCTTTGCGGAACTTAAAGGCACTTCCTGCCTCAAGAGCTCTTTAAGCGAAGTTATTTTCAGGCCCTTGATGCCGCAGGGATTTATCATTGAAAAAAAAGCCGTATCATTATTTATGTTTATACTAAGGCCATGACAAGTAACCCAGTCCTTAGCGGATATGCCTATAGACGCTATCTTTTTATCGCTAACCCATACGCCGGTTGCGCCATCGATCCTTATGCCTTTGACACCGTATTTTTGAAGAAAATTTATCGCTACCTCTTCCATATCCCTAAGGTACCTATGCAGATCCTTAATCCTTTTTCTTAAGTCTATTATAGGATAAACAACCAGCTGGCCCGGAGAATGAAATGTTATATCTCCTCCCCTGTCGACATCGATTACTTTGATACCCTTTGCGGCCAGTTCATCTTCTTTAGCCAAAAGATTTTTTCTCGATCCGGATCTTCCTATGGTAAATACAGATGGATGCTCAACAACCATAACTGAATCGGATATTTCTCCCAGCCGCAGCTTACTTACAAGCTCGCGCTGCATCTTTAACGCTTCGGTATAATCTATTATGCCTAAGTCTAATATCATACGCTGTGTATCGGAGTCCCGCAGAATATATGCGCCGCCTCCTGAAATATCTCGGATAATGTCGGATGGCCGTGTATCACATGGCTTACGTCTTTTATATTTATCTTCCTGGCTTTCGCGAGGACAGCCTCGGCTATCAGATCGCACGCCTCTTCGCCGAATATTTCAACTCCAAGAATATCTCCTTTTGGATCCCCGATAATCTTTATAAAACCTTCGGGCTTGCCCATGATATAAGCCTTGCCAGATGCAAGATACGGGAATTTCGCTATCTTTACATCTGTATATCTTGCCTTCGCCTCTTCCTCGGTCAGCCCTACACTGGCTATCTCTGGGTCCGTCCATATACAATTCGGTACGCAGGAATAGTCCGCCTGTCTTGCCTCTCCGACTATATTATCTACCGCGAGAATGCCGTCATACGATGCTTTATGGGCCAACTGCGGGCCGGGCACACAATCCCCTATGGCGTATATATTCTTTACACTGGTGCGCAAGTTTTCATCCACCGCTATCCTGCCGTTTTTGATCTCTATGCCCATCTCCTCAAGGCCCAGGCCCTCTATATTCGCTTTACGCCCTACCGCGATAAGAACCTTCTTGGCGCCGGGGCTGGAAGCGGGGTCAAATTTCGTGGATGTCCGGACAACGACTCCTCTTTTCTTAAAAAGAGTCTCCATCTTTCTCGAGGCCTCTTTTGACTGCGTGGGCAGGATCCTGTCTAAAAGTTCCACTATGGTAACGTTGGATCCGAGCGTATTGAACAGGCTCGCAAATTCGCATCCTATAGCGCCCCCACCGACTATCGTGATATTCTTTGGGATCTCCTTAAGATTTAAAATACCATCGCTAGAACATGTATCAACCTCATCTATAGTTATACCGGGAATGCTGCCTGGCCTGGAACCCGATGCTACTATAATAGACTTGGCGGCAATATCCTCACCATTAACGGTCACGGCACCGGAAGACTTTATTTTTGCCAAGCCTTTTATAAGCTCTATCTTATTGGCCCTGAACAAAGTTTCAATGCCGGTTCTTAATCGCGTAACGATGGTTTCTTTACGCGATATAACCACTGGGAAGTTTATTCTGAAATTATCTACTTCTATACCGAATTCTTTTGATTCTTTGACTTTGGAAAGTATCGATGCGGACTGAAGCAGCGCCTTTGTGGGAATACAGCCCCTATTTAAGCAGGTACCGCCGGAAAGATCTTTTTCAATAACACATACATTTAATTTTTTGCGGGAAGCGTAAAGGGCCGCAACGTAACCACCCGGCCCTGAACCTATAATTACGAGGTCATAATTTTTCGCGGGGTTCATTATAAGATATTATTGAGGCTCTTAATAGCCTGTGCCGACTTCAAGAAACAGTTCTTCTCTTCCTCTGACAGGTCCAGCTCTATGACTTTTTCCACTCCGCCCCTGCCCAGCTTGCAAGGGACCCCAACGCATATATCGCGCAGAGAATATTCGCCTTCAAGATAAGCTGACGCGGCAATAGTCTGTTTCGAGTCATTCAATATAGCGTTTATCATCTTAAATACAGCCGCACTGGGCGAATAATAAGCGCTGCCGGAACCAAGAAGCGATACGATCTCAGCGCCCCTGTCGCATGTCCTCTTTACTATCGCATCAAGCTTATCCTTAGCCATCAAAGACCCGACCGGCTTGCCGCCAACCCTGGTATTTGAAATAAGCGGCACCATCGTATCGCCATGACTTCCAAGCATATATGTTTCAATAGAACTTCTCGGAACCTTTAACTCGTTAGCTAAAAGATATATAAAGCGCGAGCCATCAAGAACGCCGGCCATGCCCATTACTCTTTGCTTAGCAAAGCCTGTAAGTTTTAAGGTAAGGTATGTCATTGTGTCGAGCGGGTTTGTCACAACTATCACTATCGAATCAGGGGCGTGTTTTTTAATATTAGCGGTAACATCTTTTATTATACCCGCGTTTTTAGCCACCAGGTCATCACGCGTCATTCCGGGCTTTCTCGGGAGGCCCGCGGTAATGACCACTATGTCCGAGCCGGCTATCTGGCTGTAATCATCAGTTCCTATAATATTGTTTTCGTGGCCTACTATCGGTGAAGCGTCGAGGAGGTCAAAAGCTTTGCCCTGCGCCACATTCTTGAGAATATCAAGCAGGACCACATCGGCAACGCCGCTTTCCAATATCCTCTGCGCCAATGTCGCGCCAACAGCGCCTGCGCCTATAACGGCTATCTTGCGGTTCTTATTCGTCATTTTATCTTCTTTATAATGGCGTCGGCCATCTGGCTTGTGCCTACGGCAGTAGGGTCGTTTTTGTCTTTTTTAAGATCGTATGTAACGGCTTTACCCTCTTCAATTACTGAAGCAACCGCTTTCTCTAATTTTTTCGCCGCGGCTTCTTCGCCGATATACTTTAACATCAAAACCGCCGATAATATTATAGCCGCAGGATTGGCCTTGTTCATGCCCTTGTATTTTGGAGCGCTTCCGTGGGTCGGTTCGAAAACAGCGACCCCGTCACCTATATTAGCGCCCGGAGCAACTCCAAGGCCGCCGATAAGGCCTGCCGCAAGGTCAGAAATTATATCGCCATAAAGATTGGACAGCACGAGGACATCATAATCTTCCGGCTTTTGGACAAGCTGCATGCACATATTGTCTACTATCCTGTCATCGAAGGCAACCTTGCCCTCATAAGACTTCGCGACTTCGCGGGCAACTTCCAGAAATAATCCGTCTGTATACTTCATTATGTTTGCCTTATGAACGGCTGTAACTTTTTTTCTGTTATTATTGACGGCGTATTCAAAAGCGAATTTTACTATTCGCTTCGTGCCCTCTATAGAAATCGGTTTTATGCTTATAGCGGAACCGGGCCTTATTTTTTTGCCGCTCATCTTTTCCAGCGTTTTAATAAGGTCGTTTGTGCCGCTTTGGCCCTCTTCAAATTCTATTCCCGCGTAAAGGTCTTCGGTATTTTCCCTGACTATCACAATGTCTATATCTTCATATCTTGACCGCACACCCTTATATGTCCTGCAGGGCCTCAAGCAAGCATATAGATCCAGCGACTTTCTCAATTCCACATTAACGCTTCTGAACCCTTTGCCTATAGGCGTGGTAATGGGCCCTTTTATCGCTACTTTATTCTTCTTAATAGATTCAAGTGTTGGTACGGGCAGCGGCGTATTGTATTTTTCGATGCAGCCTTCACCCGCTTCCATGATTTCCCAATTTATATCAAGCCCGAGCGCGTCAACGCATCTTCTCGCGGCTTGAGCCAGTTCCGGCCCTATCCCATCTCCCGGTATCAGCGTAATATTATGCTTGCTCATCGAAATTTTCCCTCGTATACTTGTAGAAAATTCCACGCCCATAGCTATGTGATAGTCGGCGTGAACCTAAAACCTCCGTACTTCTTAAAGTGCTCTATTACTCCGCCATCATCCAATAACTTCTTCATGACCTTCGGCACGGGTTTAATATCGAACGACAACCCCTTGCTTACATCCTTTAGCCTGCCTTTGTCTATATCAAGCTCCAGCGTATCGCCGTCATCTATAAAGCCTGTATCACATTCTACGAGCAACAGTCCTATATTAAAAGCATTCCTGTAAAATATCCTGGCAAAACTCTTCGCCGCAACCGCGTAGAAACCTGCCGTCTTCAACGACTGAGGCGCCTGTTCACGCGATGAGCCGCATCCGAAATTCTCTCCAGCCACAAGGATGTCGCCTTTCCTGACACGCGAGGCAAATTCGGGATCGATATCCTCAAATATATGCTTTGAAAGCTCTTTTGGGTCCTGGATCCTGAATTTATAGCGGCCGGAGATAACATAATCCGTATTTATATTATCCTGCGCCTTTAACCTTCGCGCGAGATGCTGGCTCAAAACCGGTTCTTTTATCTCTTCGATGACGGCCGCCTTCTTTTTCCTGAGCCCTACGACCCCGTGACCCCTTACCCTGCTTTTTGCGATTTTTCTTCTCTTCATGCCAATCTCTTTCTGTATTCTCTGGGATCCGCGATCTTGCCTTTAATCGCTGACGCGGCAACAGTGGCAGGGCTCGCCAGATAGATAAATGAATTAGGATTGCCCATCCTGCCTTTGAAGTTTCTGTTCGCGGTTGAAATAGCTACTTCGCCATCGGCCAAAACACCGTTATGAGTACCGACACACGGCCCGCAACCCGGGCCCACGACTATCGCGCCGGATTCTATAAATACGTCTACCAGCCCCTTCTTCGATGCTTCCAGGAATATCTCTCTGGATGCAGGCGCGATTATAAATTTAACCTCCGGGTGCACCTTATTTCTCTTTAAGATCTTTGCGGCAATCTCCAGGTCTTCGAACCTGCCATTTGTACATGTGCCTAAATAAGCCTGGTCTATCTTTGTATCAAATAATTCATCGACATCCGATACATTATCTACGGCGTGAGGCTTGGCGACCTGAGGTGAAAGCTTCGATACGTCATACTCTTTTACCGCGACATATCTGGCATTAATGTCCGCCTGCACAGGTTTTGGCGGCCTTTTCGAACGTCCCTCCATCCACTTCAACACCTTACTGTCAGCCTCCATGAGGCCTACCTTAGCGCCTATCTCCACCGCCATATTCGAAATAGTGAGTCTTGCGTCAACGCTCATATTAGATATAACCTCACCATAAAACTCGACAGATTTATAAGTCGCGCCGTTTGATCCGATATCCTTGACGATATGCAATATCACATCTTTGGAATAGACACCTGGGGGCAGTTTGCCTTTTACTGCCACCCTTATCGTCTCCGGTATCTTAAACCAGTTCTTACCGCTTGCTAAAGTTATAGCTATATCCGTGGAACCCACGCCCGTGGAAAATACATTTATCGCGCCATATGTACAGGTGTGCGAATCCGCGCCCAGTACAAGATCGCCGCATGTCACATGGCCATATTGTGGAATTATCTGGTGGCATACTCCGCATCCGATATCGTATAGTCCAAGATCGAAAGTCTTGGCAAATTCCCTCATCTTTTTGTGGATCTCGGATACGCCCACATTAGGGCTTGGCGCGCTATGGTCTATTACCATTGCAAACCTATTCTTATCAAAAGCCTTTTTTACGCCAAGCCTCTTAAAACTGTCTATGATGATAGAGCTTGTGCCGTCCTGCCCGAAACAGAAATCAACGTCACAGATAGCGATATCCCCGGCTCTCACATCCTTACCGCAATGATTCGATAATATCTTTTCAGCTATAGTTTTACCCATTTTTATTCAGCCACTCCTCAATTCTATCCAAGCCCTTTTTTATCACTTCTTTGCCCGTAGCAAAACTTAGCCTTATGAATGAGTCAGCCCCAAATGGCTCACCGGGAATGACCGCTACTTTTGCCTCATCAAGCAATCTGGTCGCCACATTGGCAGAACCTGATTTTAATTTTGAGATATCACAGAATACGTAGAAAGCCCCTTCCGGCTTGGTGCAGGATATATTCTTCATTTTATTCAGGCGCGAAACCATTATATCGCGTCTATCCTGATACTCGGCCCTCATGTCATCGATAAACTTCTGGTCTCCTGTCAGCGCCGCAAGTGTCGCTTTCTGGCTTATCGAGGCGGGGTTCGATGTCGCATGGCTCTGGATATTGGCTATCGCCTTCATAATTTCCAGAGGGCCGGCAGCATAACCTATGCGCCAACCTGTCATAGAATAACTTTTCGAGACTCCATTCACAGTTATAGTAAGATCATATATATCTTTTCCCAGCGAGGCTATCGAGGTATATTTTTTATTGTCGTAAACCAGTTTTTCGTATATCTCATCGCTTATCACGAAGAATTTGTGCTTTACCGCGAGCTTGGCTATCGCATCAAGTTCATCCTTTTCATACAATGAACCGGTCGGATTTGAGGGGCTATTCAGTATAAAACATTTCGTCTTTGGGGTAATCTTTAAAGCCAGATCTTTTTCCGTAACTTTGAAATTATTCTTGGCACTCGTTGGAACAAATACGCTCTTGGCTTGGGACATATTGACCATGGCTGGATAGCTTAACCAATATGGAGACGGGATTATCACTTCGTCGCCTTCTTCGCAAAGCGCCTGGAATATATTGTTTAGCGAGTGCTTGGCGCCATTTGAAACTACTATCTGCGCGGGCGAATAGTCTAAGCCGTTGTCCTTCTTGAACTTCTTCGATATGGCTTCCCGCAGCTCAATCATCCCGCTTGAAGGCGTATACTTGGTAAAGCCTTCATTTATAGCCTTTATCGCGGCCTGTTTTATAAAGTCGGGGGTATCAAAATCAGGCTCTCCAGCGGCAAAATTTACCACGTCAATGCCCTCTTTGGCCATCTTCTTGGCCTTAGAAGTTATCTCTAAGGTGACCGATTCGCCTATATCCGCTACCCTTTTCGCAAGCTTCATCCCGCACCTTCTTCTATCAGCCCGCGCCCTTAAGAAGGTGCGGGATTCATTCATTTCCCCCATTGGTGATATCAGCATACATATTATAATATATTCCGTCGAAAACTCAAGGGGAAAAATAGGATAAATTGGATAAATTTTCTCCACCCACAAAAGCCCCCGAGGGATGGGGTACCTCGCGGGAACGCTTACTTTTCCCCTGCGAGGAAAAGTAAGCTCGGACTCATTGCTCGCTCTCCCGCCAAATAGTGTAGAATAGCCCTATATGTTATGCGGTAGCCTTGTTTTTAAAGGTATTTGGCGGGAA